>PHGD01000033.1 GCA_011090425.1 Nitrospira sp. LK70
CCATCCACCTGCTTCGGAGGCCCTTCCCGTTGAAAAACTCGTTGTTCACGCCCATGCTCGATCCGATCGAGCAGGTTCACCAGGGCGGCGAAGAGCGCGAACGCCACGATTGGAGCCGATACCGTGAAGAGCACGCGAGCCGGAATCTGATCGAAGAGGTGCGTCCCGATTCCATACAGAATCCCCAACAGAATCAGTCCTGCGAGGGGAACCAGGAGAAGCGTTCTTGTCGCGATCTCAGGCGGCAGTCCGCTTGAAGACGCCGATTTCCACCCGCTTCGGCCTGTCGCCTGACGTAATCTCTCAACGATGGTAGCCGGAGCTGCCGACTCAGTGGCATGAATCCGATCGAGATCCAGTTCCAACCACAGACGTAGTTCCTCTTCGCTCTGATCGTCGACCGTTAGGATCTGCTGAGTCGACCGCCCGGGATGTCCTCGATAAAAAGCCGCCTCCTGTCGTATATGCGTCGATAAGTAGACTTGCAGCGACTCACTCCCAGGCGGAGGGTCGCAAAAGGAGTAGATCGTGCGCAGGGCCGGCTCGGCAACCAGGACCAGTTCATCCACGTGCTCTTCGAATGGGCCGTCATAGTCGGTCGAGAAGACCAAGCTGGCCGCAATGGGTCCGCCCACCGCATCGCGTGTCGGCTCAAGGAGCACCCAACGAAGGAAATGCACCGTCGTCAGCCGGGCAAACTCGATGAAATGTGGACCAGGTTGAATGGTGTGCGATGGAGGGAGATAGTCACGAACTTTTTCCAGTTTGACGCTGCCGGCTCCTGGCTCACCGGGATTGATAATGTTCTGGCCGACGGCATTCAACAGCGCTCGAAGCCCTTCAATCTTCTCATCCGGTACCGGCACGATCACCGTCAACGCGTGTTGTTCAACCATGTCATTCACCAATTTCCAGCAGGATGCGCAAAAAGGCCGTCCAGCAAGGCCGCAGCGAGCGAAGAGGCGAGGCGTACGCTTCGGTACGTTGAGCCTCTGAGCGACGCGAGAACGCCGCTGGCGGGCTTTTTCCGCATCCTGCCACGCTCGATCAATTCGCCACCGTGAGAAGCAACCGATCCGGGAAAGGGCCATCCCAGGCGATGCGTCCGTCCCATCCGCAGGCTCGGGATACCTTGCCGAGTCGCAGCACGGCAGCCGCCAGCAGTGGGATCTGCACGCCGTTGACGTAGCGGCCCTGGCAGGCATGGAGGCCCGAACTAAAGTGCAGGTACTCTGTCGAATTCCTGTCGGTCCGAAATTCCCCGGGTTCGTGAAACACCGCTCGGTCGAACATCCCGGAGAACGTGCCGAAGACGACGATCTTTCCCTTTGATAGTCGGCGCTCGCGCGGGCTGTCGCGCCCGACAGTGGCCCCTTCCTGGCTGTACCGGGTCACGAACGGATTATGCGGATTGAATCGCAACGCTTCAAACACATACCGCGACACAGTCGCCTCGTCCCCGGCTAAGGCTGCCTCACGAGCGGCGGCCCATGCGGCGGGACGGCGCAACAGTTCGTCGATGGCTCGAACCGCGGACGCGCTGGTCGTGTCGAGCGCCCCGATAATCAGGCCGGAGATATTCCGGCGCACCGCGTCGTCGTCCAGCCATTCCATGCCTGGTTCGCGCTGTTGACGCAACATGCGGGTGAGCACGTCATCAGGCACATCCTGACGGCCGGAGGCGATCTCGTCTTTGCGCCGAGCGATCCACCCGAGGAGATAGGGCCGCAGTTGTTCGAACGATTCCTCAGCCTGGCGCGCGGTCTCTGGACAGTCGAGGGGATTCAGGAACAAATCGTTGAACAGGGTCCGCATCCAGCGCAGCATCACTGCATCATCCGGCCCGGGCACGCCAAAATACTCACCGAGCACGCGCAGCGGCACGATGCGGGTCAGTCCGCCGACCACGTCCAGCCACCCCTGTCGGCGCGCGCGTTCCATGCATTCCTCGGCCCTGGTCGAGACAATGGCGCGGATGCGATCGAGATCCGTGCGATACATGACGTCGTTCAAGAGGTCCTTTTCACGGTCATGTTGTGGGGAACGGTCCATGCTCAAGACAAAGGGGCCGTTGTCGCGATTCGTGCGCTCCGCGTTGATCTCGGCAATCGTGAACTCTGTGTCATGCGCCAGTCCGTCCACCACATCGGCGTGCCGACTGACAATCACCAGTTTGCCCAGCTCCAGCACCGGAGCCCATCGTCTCAAGATCGCGTTGAACAGGCGAAACACCCAGGGCGCGGTCAGCCACGATCGAATGGTGTCACTGCGGGGGATGAGGCAGGAGCGCCACGTGGAGGGAAGCCGGGGCATCTGATTCGTACGGACAAGAGGAGTCTCTGTCATGGCATTCACTCCGCAGGACTTCACGTCTCGATAGATCGACCTCAACAGACCATGGAACAAACTTACTGTCTTGGTCAATGCGAGCACTTACGTTCGACCTATGCAAGAATGCCACCGTTACGAGAGGAGGGACTGCACAAGTAGTCGGCGTTCCAATACCCTTGAAGAATGCGGACGATATGCATCAGTAGTCCTTCGTAGTGAGCCACTTGCACTCTTAGTCCTACACCCACTGGTACCGAAAGCGATACAGTCCCGTATCCATTGCGATACAGTGTCGCTCGCTTAAAGTTGCGAGAGCGGTAGAGCTGAAGGAGTCTTCTGGCAGGACGGGATTCGATCGGATTTTAGCCACACCGCCACAGTTCACCTGCGTTCATATGGGTTGGTTCTTCGTTTTCGGATGGATTTGAATCTATTTGGATTCACCTCTTGAATCCATTTCGATACATCGCACGGAGCTCGTGCGAGAGGTGTCCTCTTTATGGAGATCGATCCGACATACGTAGATCGTGGCAATTGTTAATAATACGTATCATCTGATGGAATCGCCATTTCGAGTCCATGTTGGCATCTCGTTTGCTGTTTAACGAATTGGTAGAGATGGGTGCATCAGGGGAAGGCTCCCACAAACGCGTCGGCCATCCGCTTGATTCCTTCAATATCCGGATGAGGGAGAGAGCATCGGTCCGCACAGAACAAGTTATGGTCCCATTTCATCTCAGGGATCAGGGAGGAGCTCTGAACCCGATATGCACGATACAAGATCTGACCCTACTTAGTGCACTGTGCTCCTTGAGGTCTCCACCTCGTTTTGGAGATTGGGCGGCTGTCTTTGAACCGGAAGGTTGGGCGACCGAGCTCGCATGGGAGGTTACCGATCCATCTAGTTCAAGAGGGCTTCGTGTTGACTGTTGACAGAAGCCCTATTCATGGGAGGTGGCTATGAACACGATAACCCGACGAAGCTTCATGCAGTGCATAAGTTTGGGAGTTGCTGGTATAGGGTTTGGCTTTGTATGGCCACGCGCCACAGAAGCCGAAGTGCCTTGGGCAAAGATCATGTCTATAGTTTCCGATATAGGCACCACAGCACAAACAACAAAAGATGTTGTGGACGCGATTCAGGCCGTCAAAGGACTCTTGCCCCAAGCAGGGTCCGCTCCGCAAACGGCACCAGCGGGTGTGACCTCTCAGCATATGCAAATGTTTCATTCGCAGATGCCAGACGCATATGCTGGAGGTAATCAGTGGTTATCTGGGCTTCAGAGTGTAGCCGCGCAGTATGGGAATTCTTGGGTGCCATCTCGCACGCAGGGATTCCTCGATATCAATTTGACAGGTGTTTGGGGCCACCCACAGAACTTAAACGATCAAACGTACATTAGACAGTTCGGGCCATATCTAAACGTGATTGCTGGAATTGGTGGTGTACCAACCTTTTTGGCTGAGGGCCTATTTGACCCAATGAACAACATTATGCATGTCCTTGGACTATGTAGAGGCGAATTTGATATTCCCTGTGAACTCCGTGCTCGGATTAATACCGATTGGACTCTTCAAGGGTTGCTGACCGGACAGGGACCCTTTGGTCAGATTGTACAGATGCCAATTGCTATGATGAAAATCGCATAGCGGAGTCAACACTAGACGATCACATCTTGTTCTGCGCGTATTGAGGAGCTAGTCCGATCCCACGGCGCAATCGCTACGCATCAACCGAAGGAATTGTGGTCTCGCCTTGTTCTGTGCGTAGCGGTGAGCAGTGACCTGAGGAATCGAGCACGAGATGGCAGGTCTTGTAATGATATCGGAGTTCCATCCCCGCGGGCCTCAGCGGAACGACCTCTCAGCCTAAATTCGGCAGCACGTGCCAATTCTTGATTGGCAGTTGCATTTTCCCTGGAGGGTTAGGAGTGATCGAGAAGTCGACATGCGACATGGGCCTCAACATACAGTATCCCCGTCGAAACCGGTTGCCCATTTTCTGCAAGACCGTGAAGTATCGCTCATCATTCAGGAAACGTCAGTGACAATTGATTGACAATACCCTGCGTTATTTGGGGTGAGGAATGATGGACAACAATAGGTAGGTCTCGCCGACGATCTGGAAGTAGAACCGATAGTCATCATCCACGCGCGCCTGCCAGATGTCATTCGTTTCATCGAACTTCTTTGCCCGTAGCGAAGGATGACGCAAATTGGACAGGAGGAACGTCAACTGCTTGTCGAATTTGGCTTGGCGCTCCGAGGACAACCGTCGGTATTGTTCGCGAAAACGTAGCGTGAAGGACGCCGTCATGCAGTCCGACGACGGAGGGCACGGATGGTCGCATGCGCACTAGGAAATGGCCCCTTCACGCGACCTCGTTTGACATCGCTGAGGGCTAACTTCAGTTCCTGCTCGATCAACCTCTTTGGAATGAGGGTAATTGTTCGCCCTTCGACCTTGGCCTCAAAGAGATCTCCCACTGCCACGCCCGCCTTAGATCTAACCTGTGGTGGAAGTGTCACCTGGTAGCGAGATTTGACTTTGACAACGGCCACGGCAACCCCATAGAGGTTAGAACCCTTTTCACTATAGGTCTACAGGCCGCAGACTGTCAACGAAAGGTCGTGACGTACCCTAGAGAATTGGGGGCAAGACCTGCACTGTACATACCGCTGAGCATCGACAGGGTTTCTGCCTCGCCCGACTCGACCGCCGGCTCCCGGTGGCGTAACGCAAAATACAATGCACGCATCGGTCGTGCCATCACATCTTGAGCGTGGCGCTGTTTAACTGGGGACTCACCGTCATACCGTGCACCGTGAGGACCACGATGCAGAATCGTGTGGCGATGTGCGGAGAATCGCAGCGGTTCATCCACACATACATAGATCAGTCATTTACTGTACGCCTCGGTGCAACGAGTGAGGCGAGTATCAATTCGATCCATGCCGTGCGAGCGGATCTCTACCAGCGGTCGGGCGAACAAATAAAGTGTGCGAGCCCTCCAACAGACGTTGAGCGAGAACCAGCAAGGGCAGAAATACGTTCCCACCAATGATTCCCGACCCCGTTTTATCCACCAAAATCCCATCCTAGCCGTCATGCCCCAGCTGCACAACATTCTGATTGCACGTAGCCATCGCCATGTGTAGGATCGGACAGAGCGGCGTCGATTTTCTTGGAATCGGAAGTCTGGTTTTTCTCGAGGTAACAGAAGAAATTGAGCAGTCAGATCCTGAGAGTTGTACGGAGGGCTTCATGAGGACACTCACGATCGCTTGTGGCTTGATGCTGGTATTCATCGCGGGGTGCGTACCGGTGACCGACGGGTTTCGACACGATCTGCCGACTAAGGACACGCTCACAATTGTTTGGGGAGACGATGTGAGCGCCGTGGGTATGGCGACGACCTGGCTCCAGAAACGAGGACTGTCTGTTCTCGAGCGCAGCCTCTTGTATGCGAACCTGGAGACAGACAACCTCGAACTGACGCACACGCTCAAGGATGAAGCGGCTATCCTTCAGATCGCGAAGAAGATGGACGTACGGGAAGTGGTATTTGTCGATCGTGGAGGCGATGCTCGGGCTCCAATGATCAGTGTCCGGGGCGTAGATGTCGAGACCGGACGAATCTCCTGGAGCGGCAGCGCCCGGTATGCAACCTTCGAGAACCGTCCCACGAAAGATGCCGTTGCTCTGCTGACCTGTGAAGCGCTCGCGACGGTGTGGGGGTTCCGTCCGGCGGGAACAAAGTGGTTCCTCTCTTCTGAAAAGATGTGCGCCGTTGAGGGAGCTCTCCCGGCGGTCTCGCGATGAGTTGGCTCGGACGATTCATAAGAGGCAGGAACAAGAGAGGCGAATCGTCGATCAATCTTCCGATGAACCGAGTGAGAGGTCCTCGCATGAACACGACTGATCGAAACATGAGGCGCGATGTCGCAGGGCGGCGGCTGCCGGCCGGGCCGCGGAGCTGGGTCCTACTCTGTTCAGCGAGCCTGCTGCTCGGAGTCGGGGGCTGTTCGGTCTCCTACGGCACAACCAACACACCCAGAACCACCACCGAACAATTGCTCTTGACCCAGGCGTTCAAAAGAAGTCTGATCGATGCGGTGGCTCCCGTTCGTTCAGGACAATCCGTCGCAGTTGAAACGATCGGCCTTACCGCTGATCAAGGGTACGCGAACGCGTTAGTTGAGAAATGGCTGACTCGGGAAGGGTTCTACGTGCCGAAAGACAAAGACGGAAAAGAAGCGTTGGTGGTCAGAGTGACGTTGGATGCGTTCGGCACGGTTCATAATCAGACGTTTCTCGGTATGCCGGCGTTCACCAGCATGCTGATCCCATTTGCCTTGCCCCAATTGACTCTCTACCAGGCAACCAGGCAGCGAGGGCATGCCCGTTTGTCGATGGATTTTCTGGACAAGAAAACCGGGCAACTTGTGGGGTCGACACCGACGTACGAGGGAGATGCCTCCTCCAACGAGTACATATTTCTGTTCGTCCTCTCGACGACATCGTCGGATCTGGTGCCGCCTGTCCCGTAGACGCAATCAATCATAAGCCTTTTAGCCAATGGGATCACGCTTCGATCATGCCCCCGACGGACCATGCGCCGGCTATGCCTCACGGTCGTACTACAGGACCCAATCCCTCTGCCTGCTTCTACCTACCATCTTTCACTGCTCCGCGCAGAACAAGAACAGGGCGTCCATTCACCATTCAGTGTTCAAGACCATCCCTGACTCTTGAAAAACACCGCCGCCAGAGCGGGAACTGTCACGGTCAACGAATGAGACCGCGCGTGCAGCGGCACCGGTACGGCCTCGACGCCGCCCCCGTTGCCCCAGTCGCTTCCTCCATACCAGGAAGAATCACTGTTGAGAATTTCCTGCCAGTATCCTCCGCGTGGAACCCCCACCCGATAATTCAGCCGCGGCACCGGCGTGAAATTGCACACCACCAAGATAATGTCTTGTGTCGTATGCCCCTTGCGGATCAGGCTGATGACACTCGACTCAGCGTCGTTGCAGTCGATCCACTCAAATCCATGGGGTGTTACATCGTCCTCGTGCAGGGCCCGTTCTGCCCGATAAACACGGTTGAGATCCGCGACCCATCGCTGAATACCCAAGTGGCGCTCATGCTGCAGTTGCTCCCATTCCAATTGGCCGTCATGCGCCCATTCCGACCGCTGGGCGATCTCCGCACCCATGAAGAGGAGCTTCTTGGCCGCCTGCGCGTACATGTAGCCGAACAAAACGCGGAGATTCGCGAACTTCTGCCAGTCATCCCCCGGCATCTTTTCGAGCAGCGAGCGCTTGCCGTACACCACTTCGTCATGAGACAGCGGCAAGACGAAATTCTCGTGAAACGCGTAAAGCATCCGAAACGTCAGATTCTGATGGTGATAATGTCGGTAGATCGGATCGGTCTGCATATATTTCAAGGTGTCATGCATCCAGCCCATATCCCACTTCAGGCCGAAGCCCAACCCTCCCACGTAGCCTGGGCGTGAGACAGCCGGCCAGGCCGTAGACTCCTCTGCCGAGGTCTGCACGTCCGGATGGCGCTTGTAGACTTCTTCGTTGAATCGGCGTAAGAAAGCGATCGCATCCAGGTTCTCCCGCCCGCCATATTGGTTTGGAATCCATTCGCCTTCCTTGCGCGAATAATCCAAATACAACATCGACGCGACCGCATCGACCCGCAGTCCATCGATGTGATACTTCTCGAGCCAGAACAACGCGCTGCTGATCAAGAAGCTGCGCACCTCATTACGGCCGTAGTTGAAGATGAAGGTATTCCATTCCGGATGAAAGCCTTGCTTCGGGTGCGCATGCTCATACAGGTGCGTCCCGTCGAAGTAGCCGAGCCCATGTTCGTCGGTGGGAAAATGCGACGGCACCCAGTCCAGAATGACCCCGATGCCGTGCTGGTGCAGGATGTCGATCAAATACATGAGGTCTTGAGGAGTGCCGTAGTTGCCGGAGGGCGCAAAATACCCGGTGGTTTGATAGCCCCATGAACCGAAGAAGGGATGATCCATCAGTGGAAGAAACTCCACATGGGTGAAACCCAATTGCCTGAGATATTCCGCCAGCGGGACAGCCATCTCTCGATAACTGAGGGAGCGATGGCCTTCCGTTGCGACCCGTCTCCATGACCCGACATGCATTTCGTAGATCGCCATCGGTGCCGTCAGCGCATTCCTGTCCCGCCGTTGCTTCATCCAATCCGCATCGTTCCACTCGTAGCTCAAGTCCCAGACGATCGAGGCCGTCTTCGGAGGAATCTCGTTGAAAAACGAGAGCGGGTCGGTCTTGTCTACGTGATACCCATGAAAGCGGGACTGGATGTGATACTTGTACAGAATCCCGGTCCCGATGCCGGGCACGAATCCTTCCCAAATCCCGCTGTGCCCGCGTGGAGACAAAGGGTGCCTGTCCTGCTTCCAGTCATTGAACGAGCCGATCACAGACACCCGTTCGGCATCCGGGGCCCAAACTGCGAAGAACGTTCCATCCTGCCCGTTCACGCGCCCCGGATGCGCCCCCAGTTTCTCATAGAGATTGACCAATGACCCTTCATTGAACAGATAGAGATCGTCACGCGTCAGCCTCGTCGGTTCATCCACAGTCATAATTGCTCCCTGTGTCATCCGTTCGCTCCATAGTTCTGAATTCTGAAACCTGTATCATGATGAACATCTCCTACTACTCCGCATCAATCGACAATCCAGAATTCAATGAGGGTGGGCGAGCTGAATGAGCCCGCTCAGCGGAATTCCGGCCCACGAAGGCCGGTTGTTCAACTCGTAACTCAATTCATAGCTGGCTTTTTCGATCGAATAGGCATCCAGAAGCATGTCGCGGTCATCGGCCTGCTCCGGAAGGAATGGAGCCTTGCCCGCTGTCTCGGTATAGCTTGACAAGAATGCCTCCGCCGCCGACCGATACCATCGCCGCATCCGCTGTTCCAGCTCCGATCGCCGTTCATCGGCATCCGGCCTCCTTCCCATCCGATCGAGCGCCGCAGAGGCGGCATAGTGGAATGATCGGATCATCCCCGCCACATCGACGATCGGAACATGTTTCGCGCGTCGCTCCGTCAATGGCCTGGCCGGCTCGCCCTCAAAATCAATAATTACGAAATCTCGACCCGTATACAAGACCTGACCCAAATGAAAATCACCATGGCATCGTATTCTCACCGCCTGAGGATTCCGCATGACAGGTGCCTCCACACGGGACAGTAGTACGGTTTTCGATTCGAGCACAAGGGTCGCCAGTCGCCGGTTCGGCTCATCAAGGGCCTGGAACCGGCCATCAAGCAATGCCAACGAGTCTTCGACAGAGCGTGTCATTCGATCACGCAACGATTGCCAATAGCTCGAACTACAGGGCTCCGGCGCGAACGCCGGATCGGCGGTGTCCTGCGCCAAGACGAGGTGGAGTTCGGCCGTCCGGCGCCCAAGCAAGGCTGCAGCATCGGTATAGGTACCGCTTGCAGGCATGGTCGGGCCTGAGCTGTTCGCCAGTTCTGCTTCCAACTCGCTCAATGTGTATCGCCAAGCATCGCCTTGATTTTCGACGAAGGCCTGTACAATCGCAACAGTGCCGGGCTGTTGGTTGGATCCTGCATATTCCAATGAACCAAGCACTGCAGGACTGTGAGCATATCCCCGCGCCGTTAATACTCGGCCGAGCTCCAGATCAGGATTGATTCCCGCTTCGAAACGTCGATAGAGCTTCAGCATCGCGTACCGACCGATCCTCACGGAGGTATTGCTTTGCTCTCCTTGCATGACGGACGATTCCGCCGATGTCGCTTCTAAAAGTGCCTGTGAGAAGGCTGGGGTGAAGGAGGCGTGGAGCGTTCCCTCCTCGCCTTGAAATCTCTCCTCCTGCCGAACCGCCTGCAGCAATGCCCTGGCAGAGTCATGATCCCATAGGGCGTCGTGTAACAATCCGACCCGGTCCCCGTTTCGGCCGGCAATGGTCACCTCCGCCAATACAGCCTCCGGATGGGTTTGCCGCATCTGCGATGCTCGTTCGCCCACCGAAGCGGTGAGCAGCATCGTATAGATCTCATGGCCACTGTCTTCATAGAAGACGTCGATGAAGACCATGACCATTGAATTGGTGTTTGTCCGAAGCGGAATGGTCTCTTTGATGAGCGCCCCAGCAATCGTCCTTGCCTTGCCTCCGTACCATCGAGCGGACAAGAGCACGGACGGCAGCAGAGCCTCAAGCTCGCCGACGGTATCCTGATCGAACAGCCGTTCCCAATTGTGTTTGACGGTCAACATCATGAAACGCCGATGGTTAATGGCCGAAAGCGAATGGCGCGAGCAACTTCAACCTCCCTCGTCACTCCCGCGAAGGCGGGAGTCCAGAACGTCGGATTCTCTGGATTCCCGTTTGCACGGGAATGACGGAACAGGCTACGGGAATAGCAGAACAGACCACCGGCCATCAGCTATCTGCCATCACCTCCCCATTCAACTTACACAAAATAATCGAAGTCATGCTCGGTTCGGAGATCGCGCCGGATGAGAAATATATGGGCCGGCATCGAGTGGGGATCGAGCTGCACATAATTCCGTGGTCCCTCCCAGGTGTAATAGGCCTTGGTGAGCAGATCCATAACCTGGAACGGCTTATCTGCTCGCACTCCGAGCGCCTGGAGATCCAGATGCACCCATCCGGAATGGACATAGTGCGGACTGAGGTTTACCACCGTCAGTGTCACATTCTCGCCATCGGCTGAACGCTTGCTGTACGCAATCAACTCCTCGTTGTCCACGTGATGAAACGTCAGACTCTGATCATTATGGAAGGCAACATTTTCTCGGCGAATGCGATTGACCTGGCAGATCAATTCTTTCAAACTATCGCGTCGATCCAAATCCCATACACGGAGTTCATACTTTTCCGAATCGAGATATTCCTCGCTGCCCTGCTTTTGCGGGCGCTGTTCCATCAGCTCGAAGGCCGGCCCATAGATGCCGTAATTCGCTCCCAACGTAGCGGCCAAAATAAACCTGGCCATGAACGACGCTCGACCGCCGTGCTGCAATTGCTCCGTCAGGATATCAGGGGTATTGGGCCAGAGATTGGGCCGGAAGTATTCACGCACATCTGTCTTGGTCAATTCCGTGAAGTACTGGGTCAATTCCGACTTGGTCTGCCGCCACGCGAAATAGGTATAGGACTGCGTGAACCCCAACTTCGCCAGCCGGTACATAATTTTTGGTCTGGTGAAAGCTTCCGAGAGAAACAGCACGTCGGGGTGCTCGCGTTTCACCTCTGCGATCAGCCAATCCCAGAATAGAAACGGCTTGGTGTGAGGATTATCGACCCGGAAAATCCTGACTCCCTGATCGATCCAATGAACCACGATCCCTTTCAGTTCCCGCCATAAAGGAGCCCACTGGTCGCTTTCGAAATTCAGCGGATAGATATCCTGATACTTCTTCGGGGGATTTTCCGCATATTGAATGGTGCCGTCCGGACGCTGCACGAACCATTCGGGATGATGCTTGACATAGGGATGGTCGGGCGAACATTGAAAGGCCAAATCGAGCGCGACCTCCATGCCCTGCTCTTGCGCCTTACCAATGAGTCGTCTGAAATCCTCGGGTGTACCGAGATCTGAGTGAATCGCTGTGTGGCCTCCCTCAGCAGCCCCGATGGCCCAAGGACTTCCCACCGAATCGGAGTTTCCGTTCGGATCGTTGTTCTTGCCCTTTCTAAATGTCCGCCCGATGGGATGGATCGGAGGAAGGTACAAGACGTCGAACCCCATCCCGGCAACGTAAGGAAGGCGAGCCTCGCAATCCTGAAACGTCCCATGGCGGCCAGGTTCCTTCGCACAGGACCTAGGAAAGACTTCGTACCAGGCGCCGAATCCCGCCCTGACTCGGTCGACGATGACCACCAATTCCTTGTCATAGGTGGTCGGCCAAGGATGGTCCGCATACCGTGCCATGAGATCAGTCAGGTTTTGTTCCAGAACGGTCTTCAGCGTCCCCGCACGCACTTTGCCCTGTTCCATCGCTGTTGCGATCTCGTTGAGCCGCTCCGCGTCCGCCCCATCTGCACGGATGGCAGCCCCTTTGATCAGATCCCGTCCGATCAAGAGTTCCACCGTCACCTCCTGGCCGACGGCGATTCGCTTTCGCATATCCCGCTGCCAGGACCGAAAGTGATCGATCCAGGCGGTTACAGTGTAATAGTAGAGGCCTTGCTCCCGGACCTCGAAGGAGGCGCGCCACCGATCGTTCTCCACGAACATCAGCGGCACCTCAGTCCAAGCATCCTCTCTCTCATGTCGGTACCGGATCACCCCTGCAATCTCGTCATGGCCATCGGTGAAGACATCCGCCTCCACCACTACCGACTGCCCCACCACCCGCTTGATCGGAAACCGGCCACCGTCGATTTCCGGCCGAAGGCCTTCGATCACGACACGACGACGCCCCTCAACATTCGGATCATCGTCGTCACCGGATGGCCGCACTTTGGTCAACGATTTCTCCGACGTAGCAGCCGCCGGAGAGTTAGACTTTTTCTCTGATTGTTTCATCACTTCAAATCCAAGAGCTGATGGCATATACGCCATACGCCCTTCATGTTCACAGATGCGACAGCTCGTCGATCTTTTCTTCTTTTCCCTTTCTCAGGCGCCGTTCGATAGCCTCACGCACCAGGTGCCGGATTCCGAGACCCACGCCAAGTGCAAGCGAGAAGACGACGCCGCCGAACGTGATAGAAAACGCCGAGATGACGATCTCTTTGGCGATGCCCAGCTGTGTCAACACCATGGCACATGTGAATAAGAGAATCCCCCACCGAACCAAGCTCGCCACGATGCGTGCCTCATGCAGTTGCGCATTCACCGCCGCGATCAGCGCCGCCTCCGCAAAGAAATTGGCGGACAGGACGCCGATCAGCAAGACCAACCCGGCCGCAAGCACATTGGGCAGAAAGCCCACAATCTGGCTGATGAGATGGGCTGTGGCCGGAAGATTCACCGCATCCACGCCCATGAACGCAAAGAGCAGAAACACCGTCCAAAACAAGATGCGACTCAGGACGACCGACGCCGGATGTTTGATGCCCGCTTGGGTCAGCGGCTGATTGAGCCCGAACCGCTCGCAGAGACGATCGAACCGAAAGGCCGTGAGGACCCGCACT
This sequence comes from Nitrospira sp. LK70, assembly GCA_011090425.1. Classification (GTDB taxonomy): domain Bacteria; phylum Nitrospirota; class Nitrospiria; order Nitrospirales; family Nitrospiraceae; genus Nitrospira_D. Next base: position 13,537 of record PHGD01000033.1, read on the forward strand.
GCCAGCGCTCTGACAAGCCACGCCATGGTCAATCCGACCAAAAGGAACGTGACGAGCGCCAGAAGTCTCGGCAATACCAACAGGATCTGCATCACGGCGTCACGAAATCCTGCTATCATCGTGTCGCGCCAGAGGTCACTCATCCCGCCACCTCCATCGATCCGTAAGATAAGGCTTCATCGCCTCGAACCGCCGGCAGAGTGACTCAACGGACGCCTCCACCTGCTCGGTGCCGCCGCGCTGCGTGTCAAGGACAAAGGAAGCGGTCTGCCCGAGATACAATGGGGTCAGCGATTTCAGCACATGTTCCCGGTGCAGCACTTGGTCATGATACGCCAGTGCAAACTCATAGACGACCTGCACCCAGAGGTTCTCGGGAAAATGAAATTCGTCGGAGTCCTGGATTCCGAGCGTGAGGATTTGGCCCAGTGTCTCCGGCGAGAGGATGACTTCCCACAGCGGCAACAGATCGCGCACCCCCTGTTGCATGCCACTGACCATGCGGGCGATGTTGATCGGGCCGGTGAGCGGCGCATATTCGACCACCCCATACAGCGGCACCTCGGTCGACTCGTGGGTGCGTTCCCATCCCGACTCGTAATCCTCCATCGAATGAAAGATCGCCCCGACGGCAGCCGCCAACACATGGGCCAGGTCGGTGGATCCCAATTTGGAATCCTGGTCCTTGACACCGAGAAACGCATGGCACACTTGATAGCCCTCGGCAAGCGCGACGGTCGTCATCCATCCGTCGAAACTGATGCGGACGGCATCCTGTGACCAAAACGGGTTCTTGATCAACTCCCGCGCGAGGCGGCCGGAAAGGCCGTAGCCGCCGCCGCTGGGATACCGTACCCGCTTTCCATACAGCGCCCGCATCAACGGATAGAGTAGATTGTTCACCAATGTTCCTTCATACCGGTGCCGCCGGAACAGCGGAACGACGAAATCCATGCCGTCGTCATGGACGGGGCGACCCAGCAGCTCAATCCACTGAGGAGACAACGAGCGCAGATTGCCCTCGATGATGAGACAGGCTTTTGCTTGGAGCGACTGCGCCGTCTCACACAGGCGGCGGACATCGTCGGCTCGTCCCGAGAGACCGGAATCCGTCCCAAAACTCGCATAATGTCCCGCCGCACCGGGAACAATGCGGGCCGCGACCTGCCCTGCGGCAAGCCGTTCGACGATCTCCGGCGTGCCGTCTTGAGACCCGCCGTCATAGTTCACGATCATCGCCGAGGTGCCGCCGAAAAATCGCTGCAGCCCTTCGATGATGCTCTTCACCACCTGCTCGATCGTCCCGGCGTTGTTCAAGGTCAACAGGCCCACGACGATATCTGCAGTCACGGCCTGGTTGGAGAGGTCCTCGGCTGGTTCATTCATGACTGGCTGGTCGGTCATCGGTATAACCGTGAAGCCCGCATCGCCGACTCAGCGAGGCGAGCGTGACGCGCTGATTGGGCATCTTTGCGCCTCGGCACTCAGCACTTCCTTCGTCACTGCAGCGGCATGATCTTCAACAACGTAAGGAAATCGCCCAATTGCCTGGTGATGAAGAAATTTCGACGCACGTGTTCCCGTCCCGCTGCTCCCATCCGAGCGATCAATCCAGGATTATTCAATAAATGCCGCAAGCGGAATCCCGCCCCTTCGGCGGAATGGACGACATATCCCGTCACCTCGTCGATGATTTGCGCCGCAATCCCTTCGGCGTTTCCTCCGACCACCGGCTTTCCCTTCCACATGGCCTCCGAAACGGTCACTCCGAACCCTTCCTTAAGCGGCTTCTGCAGCACGACCGTCGCCGTTCGTTGCAATGCGTTGATCTCCAGATCCGCCTCGGGCGGTAGCTGCACCAGATGAATATCAGGATCCCGTCCCGCCGCCTCACGCGCTTCGGCCAACACCGCTTCGCCCTCCGGGTCGTGCATGATTCCGGACCCAGCAAGGACCAATCGGCAATCATGGTGCTTCTTCACGATGCGATATGCCTGAATAGCGCCGAGCGGATCCTTGAACCGCTCGAACTTTGCCACCTGCAGGATGATCGGTTTGGTTCGGGGAATACCCAGCCGATCCACGATCTGATTGATTTCGGATCTGCTCATCTCTCGATTCTTTGGGCTCAGCGGATCGATCGAGGGATACATGAGAAACTTCGGGATCGGGAGCCGTTGCGCAAAGCCGGACAATGAAAAAATAGCCGCATCGTACTTCACGGCATACCGCCGCAAAAACGTCCAGGCGCGCCGTTGCGGTTGGGACAGATCCAGGTGGCAGTGCCACAGCCAGGCCCCGCTCGCCCGATACTCGACCATGCCGGCCGGTTGATGGTCGTGGATCATGACCATGTCCGCTTCGAGGTTCAGCGCTTTCGCGTTTCGCTCGTTGATCTCCCGGAAGGTCTGATACATGTCCTCGGTGATCTTCTCGTCCCGTCCTTGCAAGGCGTCGGTGAGCCGTTTGACGACCGCAAAAAACTCCTGCGTCCCCGCAATGACTTCCCAACGCGCCTCCACGCCCAAGGCCGTCAGCATGGGTACCACGCGACGTAAGAGCTCCGCCGCCCCTCCACCATATCGGACTGCGCTCACATGCACGACGCTTCGCCCCTTGACTAAGTCACTCAGCCGGTAGAGGAAATCGACCGTTCCCTTCGGCGACACTTCCCGATAGTCATCGAGCGCGGTCGTCATAGCGCCGTCTTCCTTCTCCGGCTTATGCGGTTCCGCTGATGTCAAATCGCGCTCCATTCGAGGTTATAGGTGCTCTCCCAGGCCCGCACAGGTGGAAGGCTGAACCAATAGGAACCGTAGGGGCCGAGACTGAGCACATAGGGACGGTCCCCGATCTGCGGAAATCGCGAATCTCCAAACAGTTCGATCGGAACGATACCCTTGAACCGCATCAGGTTCAGTTCCACGGCCTGCGCCGATTCCGCCAAATTATGGACAAGGAGCACGGTCGCTCCTTCGTAGGTCCGCAGATAAGCCAGAATCTTCTCGTTCGACGGTGTCAAGAATTCCAACGTGCCCCGTCCGAAGACCTTGTGCCGTTTGCGGATCGCGATCATGTGGCGCATCCAATGGAGCAGTGAATGTGGCGTCTGTTTTTGCGTATCCACATTGATCGATTGATAGCCGTAGACGGGATCGGTGACGAGCGGGAGAAACAACTTCGCGGAATCCGCCTTTGAAAATCCCGCATTCCGATCCGCGGTCCAATGCATCGGTGTCCGTACGCCGTTGCGGTCTCCCAAATGAATGTTGTCGCCCATGCCGATCTCATCGCCGTAGTAGATGATCGGTGTGCCCGGCAAGGTGAACACAATGCTATTGAGCAGCTCGATCTTACGCCGATCGTTCTCGAGCAACGGGGCGAGACGGCGCGCGATGCCGATGTTACGGCGCGCCTGGGGATCGCTGGCATAGGCATAATACATGTAGTCTCGCTCTTCGCCGGTGCACATTTCCAACGTCAACTCGTCGTGATTCCTGAGGAAGAGGCACCACTGGCAATTCGATGGAATCGGCGGCGTGTGTTTGAACATATCGAGGATAGGCCGGCGGTCCTCGCTGCGCAGTCCCATGAACAGGCGAGGCATGAGCGGAAAATGAAAGGCCATGTGAAATTCATCTCCGTTCCCGAAGTACGGGCGCACGTCGCTCGGCCACTGATTGGCTTCCGCCAGGAGAATTCTGGTGCTGTACCGGTCGTCGATCCGTTTCCGAATCTCCTTCAGATACGCATGGGTCTCGGGCAAGTTCTCGCAGATCGTGCCTTCGCGCTCGAACAGGTAGGGCACTGCGTCGCAGCGAAATCCGTCGAGCCCCTGATCCAGCCAGAACTCCATGACTTCGAGCATGGCTTGCTTGACTGCGGGATTGTCATAGTTCAGGTCCGGTTGATGGCTGAAGAACCGGTGCCAATAGTACGCTTGCGCCTCGGGGTCCCAGGTCCAATTGGATTTTTCCGTATCCACGAAGATAATGCGCGCCTTTGTATATTTCTGATCCGTTTCGCTCCAGACATAGTAATCCCGCCTCGGAGCCTGCGGCGACCGACGGGCCTCCTGAAACCACGCATGCTGATCGGACGTGTGATTCAACACCAAATCGACGATGACGCGCATGCCGCGCTGATGGGCCGCATCCAGCAGCTTCCGAAACACCTCGGTGGAGCCGTACGAAGGCGCAATGGTGGTGAAGTCCGCCACATCATAGCCATCGTCCCGCAACGGCGACGGATAAAACGGCAGTAGCCAGAGACAGTCCACTCCCAGCCACTCGAGGTAATCGAGCTTCTCGATCAGACCGGCGAAATCCCCGATGCCGTCGTCATTACTGTCGTAGAAGGCCCGCACGTGCAGCTCATAGAACACGGCGTCCTTGTACCAGAGGGGATCTTGGTTCAGCATCTCACGCCCTCAGGCTCTCCCCAGAAACTCATCGCACGCCGTGATGAGACTCGACCGTAGGCGCTCGAGGCTTCCCAAGTACGGGTTGATGGAGCGAATACGATCAGCCAATTCATGTAAGCCGAGGCCTGTTCGGATCCAGGCTGAGAAGTCGCTTTCTTCTCGCCCCAGCCTGAAGTGCGCTTCGAACATGTGGAAGTAGATCGCGCTGACATCGACGTCGGCCACCACCCGTCGAAAGTCCGCCAGGGACCTCGCTTCCAGGCCGATCGGCACTTCCAGAATCCGAGAGCGCTTGAAATGGAACGGCTCGCCGAACACCACGCGGGGAATAATGGACATTCGCGACAGATGATCGTCGATTATCGAAATAATCTCTTCCCGCAGATCCTCCAGGTTCGGATAGTCGAATGGATCGACCACGGCGAGCCGTTCGCCCAGCACATGATCTCCGATCTGCATCACGACCCATTGAGAAAAATCATTCGGATAGGCCCGTTCGATGAAACGATGTCTGAGAAAATAGCTATGGGTATGGAAATGGATGGAATCGAGCGGGACCTCTTCGACGAGTTCGGCAAGTTCCTTCTCGTCATCCGCCTGTCGGCCAAGGATTTCCTGCACCTCACTGCATCCAATGAATGCAAACGTGGAATCGGCGATGTTATGCGCAGCCTGTGGACTCATATGAGGTATACAGCGTTATCGATGCCGATTTGAAGGCACCCGTCCTTATGATTCATGAGCTGGTCGCGGTGACTCTAACCGGAACTCTGCGGTATGTGTCAACCCTAACCTGCATTGTCCATGAACACTTCTGCTGCAATACTCCCAGTATGTTGTCACTCACTCACCAGAAAGCTGTCCAACCTTGGTTCCACAGCTTGCGTTATGAGGCGAAATTAGGCTGTGTTTCTTAGCTTGTTCCCACTCAATGTCCTGTAGTGCTCCCCGTTTGTCAAGCGGCCCGAAACTGGATGCTGCGGTTGCGGAAGCGCGGTCATTCCTGGATACAGCACAAGGACGATCTGCTTGGTGTCCGTCCTCAGTCCCGGGAGGGCTACCAGGTCAACTTACCTCTCCACCTCTATTGATATACCTCGGGAAAGCTCTACATGACACAGGGGAGAATAGAAGGTGACATCTTTCGCCTCACGATTCCAGCTGGAGCGCTTCCTCCCGTGTGATTGGCTCCACAAAAAGCAACGGGGTTATCCCGTTTTTCTCCGGTGAATCATCACAGGATTCCCATCGGGATCTAAGACAACCGCCATGTGACAGACGGGAGTCTCGATCGGTTCAAGGGTAAAGGTGCAGCCGCGCTCTCGAAGACGGTTCATCGCTCCATTGAAATCGTCTACTTCGAGAGCCACAGACCCTCCGCCGCTTGAAGGCTTCCACTCCGGCGCTCCAATACCGATCGCCGGCGTCCCCGGCCCAATATCGTATTCGACAAAGCCCTGCTTTTCGTTTCCGAAGAACCGAGATTCCTTAAGCCCCAAGGTCGTCTCATAGAATTGGCGTGCACGTTTCAAGTCAGTATAGTGCTATTTCGCTCGCCGCTTGACGGCATATCCATAAGGGGTCGGCCATGACGGTTCCGAGCCGAGTTCTTGCTGCGCCTTGATCGCCCAGTAGGGCTCCCGAAGCAGTTCCCGAGCGATGAACACCAGATCGGCATCCCCACCGGTCACGATTTCATCGGCATGGTGCGGTTCGGTGATCATCCCAACCGCACCAGTCATGATTGCAGCCTCATCCCGGATCTTCCGAGCGAACGGAACCTGATACCCCTTGGCTACCGGAATACGTGCTTTAGGAACCAACCCTCCGGAGGAAACATCAATGAGATCGATGCCAAGATCTTTCAAGTGCCTGGCGAGGACCACCGATTGCTCAACATCCCAGCCCCCCTCTACCCAATCAGTGGCCGAAATCCGTACGAAGAGAGGAAGTTCAGCCGGCAACTGTCTGCGCAGATGCTCGGCGATTCGAAGCAGAAACCTCATTCGGTTTTCCAGGCTTCCACCGTAACGATCTGTTCGACGATTACTCAAGGGTGACAGGAACTCGTGCAGCAGATAGCCGTGGGCCGCGTGGATCTCGATCACCCGAAATCCGGCCAGCAGCGCCCGACTGGCAGCTGCCTCGAACGCAGCGAGAATTTCATCGATACCAGCTTCATCAAGAGACATCGGCCTCGGGTCGCCGTCATTGAACGGGATCGGGCTAGGACCGAGAACGGTCCAACCGCCTGCTGTAGACGTCTTGAGGCTGGCTCCTCCCTTCCAAGGCGGCTCACAACTGGCTTTTCGCCCGGCATGGGCCAACTGAATGCCGGCAACCGCCCCTTGGGAGTGAATAAACCGCGCAATGCGCGCGAGCGGCTCAATATGTTGATCCCCCCAGATCCCCATATCTCCCGGCGAAATCCTGCCGTCTGGGGTGATGGCCGTGGCCTCGACCATCACCAGCGCCGCTCCGCCGACGGCACGGCTGCCGAGGTGGACCAAATGCCAATCGCTTGCCAATCCCTCGGTCGCCACATACTGGCACATGGGAGACATCACGATCCGGTTTCGAAACGTAACCCCTCGGATCGTCAGCGTGCTGAGCAGATCGATCTCTGGAACTTCTCGGTCATGATCCGTACTGGCTGGACAGCCATGGGCCATCCCATGTGAAACGTGCTGATCGGGTTGTTCGGACATCGGCCTATTCATCCTCTGGTCTCCATGGAATGGTGCGGATAGATTCGGCATTTCTCTTCAACCTCCTCAAAGTCATCGAACACGTTATAACCTGTGCGGTATCAAGGATTTCTCGCCATTCTCGCGGTGTCAGACCGATGTTCTCTGAAAGTCGGATATTCACACCCTTCCAACGCCAGGAGGGCGCGCTTTTTCGACAAGCCTCCGGCGTAGCCGGTGAGTGAACCGTTCGAGCCGACGATGCGATGGCAGGGCACGATGATGCTGATCGGGTTGCGGCCGGTGGCTGCACCGGCCGCTCGTGCGCTACCGGGATAACCTGCGCGCTCTGCCAGTTCGCCATACGCGATGGTTTGGCCGAACCGGACGCCTGCAATCGCCTTCCACACCGCGCGCTGAAACGGCGTGCCCTGCGGCGCGAGTTCGACTGTAAACCTGGTCCGCTTGCCGTCGAAATATTCCGACAGCTCGTGCTTGGCCTGACGTATCGGCTCATGGTCCTCGGCTCGTTTCCACTTCTTGTCGATATGAGGGTGATATTTCTGTCCGGCAAAATAGAGGCCCGTCAACGCTTGATCATCGGCAACCAACAATATGCGCCCACGAGGACTTTGATAATAGTCGTAGTACAACATGATTACTCCTTGGTCAATGAATGCCAGAGCTGCATCACGGCATACGCACGCCACGGCCGCCAGGCTTCACCGGCTTCGAGCACGCGACGCGCGTCCTTCTCCTTCAGAGCCTTCATGACACCGAGATCGGTATGAGGAAATGCATCCGGCCATGCAAGCGCCCGCATGGCGATGTACTGCGCCGTCCACTCCCCTACGCCGGGCAACATACGTAGCCGCTCCAAGGTCGTATCGAGATCTGTGTGTGGCGTCAAGATCAGTTGACCGTCCGCTACCGCGCGCGCAAGGGCGATCACTGTGCGTGCACGCGCCGCCGGCATGCCCAGTCGCGCGATGAGACCGACCGTCACGTCGGCCACCCGTGCCGCAGAGGGAAATACCGTCGTCAGTGTCTCAACCGGCGTCTGGATCGGATCCCCGAGCGCTGCGGCCAATCGCCCAACGATGGTCCGTGCCGCGGCAACAGTCACTTGTTGTCCAATAACCGCACGTACCGCAACTTCGAATCCGTCGAAGGCGCCGGGGACCCGTATGCCGGGACGACGCTGCGCCAATTCACCCAACACTCCTGCGATTTCTGTTGGGTTGCAGGATAGATCCATGAGCGCCTTGATACGCCCAAGCAGTGTTGGTAAAACCCGGGCCAGCGAAGAAGAGGCAACGACATGGATCCCCGTCTTTTTCGGCGACAATCCGATCTCGACCCAACCCAAATGGTCCTTTCCTTGCGATATCACACGCACCGTGCGACGATAACAGAGGTCGTCAAGCATCTCGACACCGGCAATGGCCCGCGCACCGAGAAACGCCCTCATCGCCGGCCAGTCGTAGGGCGGACGAAAACTGAGCTCGAAGCTCAGGACATCGGCGACCTGTATCGCCTTCCTATTCGCGCGCTGACGCAATTGTCCAGGCTGCAGACGATAACGCTGCCTGAAGAGCGCGTGGAAGCGCCGCAGGCTTGCAAAACCACTCGCGAATGCTACTTCGGTGACCGGCAAACTGGTGTCGGTGAGCAGGCGTTTAGCGAGAAGCAAGCGCTGCGTCTGAGCAAACTCAATGGGCGAGACGCCGAACTCGGCGCTGAACGTACGGCGCAAATGCCGGTCGGTGATGCCAAGGCTCGATGCGATGCCCTCCAATCCAGCTGAATCGAGGGCACGATCCTCGATCAGGCCAGCCGCTGCCTGAGCCACGCGCGTGGTCGCATCCACGCTTGAATTACCCGGCGCGAGCTCGGGACGGCAACGAAGACAAGGCCGGTAGCCGGCGACTTCGGCAGCAGCGGCGCTGGGATAGAAGCGGCAGTTCGCGAGCTTGGGCTGCCTCACTGTGCAGACCGGTCGGCAATAGATACGAGTCGACGACACCGCGACAAAAAATCGCCCGTCGAAACGCGCATCGCGCGCCCGCAGAGCGCGGTAGCAAGTGGCTGAATCGAGCATCATGGATGCCATTATAGCTACAGCCGATGAACCTCTGCTCGCCATTTTCGGACATGACAATTCGAGTCGGAAAACCTAGGGCGGCGTGTCTGTCACATCTGGTTTGCTCAAGAAGTTGAGCCACAAAAACCCGATGGCTCCGGCCGTCAAGGAAGCCAAAAGGATGGCTATTTTTGAGGCGCTGATGATCTCCGCATTTCCGGCGAAGGCAAGATTGGTAATGAAGATGGACATAGTGAATCCAATACCGCCAAGCATCCCGGCACCGACAATATGTCTCCACTGTAAGCCGAGCGGCAAGCGGCAGAGGCCGCTTGTCACAGCTACGACACACAGACACATCACACCCAAAGGTTTTCCCACAATCAAACCGGCAGCGATGCCAATGCTGTTAAGACTGGTCAAGCCTTGTATCCAATCCGTGCCGACAAACATGCCCGTATTGGCAAGGGCAAAAATCGGCAAAATGACGAATGCGACTGGTTTGTGCAATAAGTGTTCAAGTCTGTGCGAGGGCGAGTCTTCATCCTCGTCTTGTGCGGAGAATGGGACGGCAAAGGCCAGCAGCACCCCGGCCATTGTCCCGTGAACACCCGACTGCAACATGAAAAACCACATCAATCCCCCGCCGACCACATAGGGTGCGAGGGACATAATTCGGAAGAAACGATTGAACACCAGGAGTAGAATCCACACGGCGACAGCACCTGCCAAAAACCAAACAGAAAGTTCCGCCGTATAGAACGCCGCGATGATGATGATCGCTCCCAGATCGTCGATGACGGCGAAAGCCACGACAAATACCTTCAGCGATGGGGAAATGCGGTTACCGAGCATGGCCAACACACCGAGAGCGAACGCGATGTCGGTTGCCATCGGGATCCCGATACCGGCTTGCATCGGCGTTCCCCAGTTAAGGGAGAAATGAATCAGGGCTGGTGCGACCATTCCACCAACAGCCGCAACGATCGGGAGAAGGGCGTTCTGAAAGTTCGACAGTTCACCGCTGTATAATTCGCGTTCGAGCTCCAATCCAATGAGCAAAAAGAAAATCGCCATCAGCGCATCGTTGACCCAATGCTCAAGGCTCAGGCCTCCGAGATTCGTCTGCCACAGATTCATATAGCCTACGCCGATTGAGGAATTCGCCGCCAAAAGCGAAATCGTCGTGCAGATCAGCAGCAGAATTCCGCTCGATTTCTCCGAATCAAAAAACCGTTGGAAAGTATGTGATAAGTGTCGCTGGAGATCAATCAAGTGTCAGCCAAAGATTGTCGTCAGGAGTGATGAAGTTCTGTTGACGTCAGCATTGTCATAAGCGCCCCAGATTGGTTAAGAGTTGACAAAACGTCAATCTGTTCCCGAAGGGATCAGTCACTGACATATCCCTGCCCCACTGCATCTCTTCTATTCTCGGTCTGGCGTACTTGTGGTTCTTTGCGAGGAGGTTTTGTTGAAATGCCTCCAGCTCGTTCGTTTCAATCCTGACCGCCGCGCCGGGGCAACAGTCTCCATGATGTTCCGATAAATGAAGGACGCAGTCGTCCTTTGAGATTTGCAGGTAGAGCGGAAGGCCTTCTTCGAAACGATGCTCCCAGTCGACCTTGAAGCCCAAGAACTCGATATAGAACTCCTTCGCTTTGCTTTCGTCAAAGATTCGAAGGATCGGTGTCGTCTTACCAAAGCCCATAGTGATAGCCTCCACTGAGCAGGCTCAGCGATCCGGGGACTGTCGTTTCGGTTCCTTTGAACGCCTATCTTATGTCACGGGAGGTGAAGCATGAAATATCTGTTGCTGGTCTACCACAACGAAGAAGCCTTCAACCAGATCCCCGAAGGCCACCGAAAGGACATGCTCGCGGAATCAATTCAACTCTGCCACCAGCTGGATGGGAAAGGGCAATACGTCCATGCCTCGCCTCTGCAACCTGAGGCGACGGGAATCCTCGTTCGAGTGCGCAACGGAAAGGCAATGGTAACCGATGGGCCGTTCGCCGAGGCCAAGGAGCAGCTCGCCGGTTACTTTCTCATCGAAGCTAAAGATCGAGATGACGCCGCTCGGATCGCCAAGCTGGTGCCCGGAGCTCGTATTGGGACAGTGGAGGTTCGGCCGTTAAGAGAAGTTACCGGCTTGCCGGGAGAAGAGAAGCAACCATCCGCCGGCTTCCTTTCCCGATGAGCCCCACGACGCCCGCCTCATCAGGCTCGGCTGGAGACCGGATGTTCGCTGAATTGCCGGCTGCTATTGCCGATTACCGGCTATCGATACCGACGGGGAGGATGATCGCCGGCCCGGTTGAATTCAACGACAGCTCAGATTTCGCCTCCTCACTTCTCCCTCAGCACTTGGAGTGTCCGATCCACCACTTGCCGTTCATCCCAGCGGGTGCGCTCGAAGGAAACAGCGATCCTGCCTTCGGCGTCAAGGATGTACGCTTCGACGCGGTGCCGGTTCACCAGTGACTCCACGAAATTGACCCCGAGCTGGAAGTAGGCACGGAGGGCGTCGAGCCCGTCGGGCGTCCGCAACATGCGATGGCGGGCATCCAGGCGTACCCCACGGTTCTGTCCGTAGCCGCGCAGCCGGTGGGGGAGATCAAACGCGGGATCGTAGGTAATCGCCGCCGTATGGATGTGATCGGCGAGCCCTCGTTCCTCCAACAATTTCTGGACCCGCGCGAGTTTCGTGACCGTGAGTGAGCACTTCAGGGGGTTGTCGCAGCGTGTGTAGAAAAAGACGACGATGGAGGGGTGCCCCCGGAAGAAGTCCTTGAACGTGAGCGAACCGCCCGCATGATCTTCAAAGACGATGGACTCAACTGGTTCGCAGCCTCGACGGGAATCGAGCGCCCACGACACCGCGTTGCCGAAGTCCTCCTGCCGCGTGCAACAGGTCTTGGGGCCGAGCTGCTCGACCTGTCCCTCGCCGCGGATCGCCTCCACGGCCTGGCCCACCTCACTCCACAATTTGCTGGGGAGCCCGCCCTGTGGCGTGCGCAGCGCCTCCACCTCATGCAGCACGCTGCGCGCGTGCGAGCCGAGCCACACCAACGTCGCAAGCAATTCACGAACCGGACTCGTGCCAGTCGGTGAGACTGCGTACTCACCATACTGCTCGAAAGATACGGACTCGTCGTGATAACGAATGTTGGTGATCGCGCACAGGATGAAGGGGGCCAACGCCGCGGTTGGGCTGGGATAGGACCGCAGCGCGCGGGCGGCGGCAGCAACCAGGTAGGCGTCAGTCCCGTTGTCGAGTTCTTCGAGCACGAAGTGGAGCGCGGAATCCGACAGGCGGGTGCGCCCGAGGGCGAGCAGGATCCACCCTCGCATGCGGACGATGGTCGCCGTCTCGCGTTGGTCGTAGACCGGATGATCTTCGCGCAGCAGCTCCGTCAACTGCGCCTGTCGCTCTGGATCGGCGGCGAGCGCGTCGACATACGACGCAAACTGCGGTTCGGACAGCGTGCGCGTCATCGTGCCTTGCTGCATCAAGTGCCCCCTTTGCCGACTTATGCTTTTACGGGGCCAGCTTATTTTTTTAAATACTCCCGATCGCCCGGGCCTGTCAATATATATTCCGTCGAAATACTTAATTAGGAAAAAATATGAATGATCGGCAATTTAAGTCGTTGTATATTAATGCATTTTCTAAGCTACGTTTTTACTGAGCATTACGAAATCCGAAGGCACGCTGTTGTACGAGAGGGTCCAGGACCTCTCACTTGCGTATCAGAGAGTCCGCAAATCAAAGACCGCCACCTCTTAACCTGAATCCCGGTCCCCGTCGGGCTGTCGAGCTGGCCGAGTTGAGTAATCGACCCACTCACCGGCTTCATCCCTATCGCTTTGTCGTGATCCACCATCCGCAGTCCGAAGAACCCACCGCCCAGTTGACACGCTTCAGGCGTGGCACGTATCACTATCACGTCCTGGTCACGAATCTGCCATTGCGTCCGCTCAGCCTCCGGCGCTTTTACAACGATCGTGCGGGCTCAGGATAATATCATGGAGCAGCGGGACATCCCGCCCTCTGACTGTATCGAGGCATGTCTCGCAAAGAGGTCTGTTCATGTGTCTCAAGTCGCCTGGCATCACCGGCTTCTCACTTCTGGTGTTCTGCACGGTTATGGTCCTGCCTATGCACATCAGGGGTGAGACGCCAGGGCCGGCTCAAGTCATATCACGCTTCAACGCGGCACTGATCGAAGCCATGAGAGGCGGTAAGGAATTGGGGTTCAGCGGTCGCTACCGACTGCTTGAGCCGGTCGTGACAGAGACCTTCTTGCCTCCCTACATGGCGAGCGTCTCCGTAGGCAGACACTGGAAAACTCTCACGGAGGAGCAGCAGCGGCAGTTTGAAGGAATCTATGCCGAATGGTTGATTGCGAACTACGCGAAGAACTTTCACACATACGCAGGAGAACGCTTCGAGATCACGAAACAGTCCCAGACGGCAGGCGGCGCTACAGTCCTGAGCAAACTTCTGAACTCTCAAGGCAAAGAAACCGAGTTCGACTACCGGCTGCGCCTGACGGAGGATGCCTGGCACATTGTGGACATACGCATTTCTGGCATCAGTCAGCTTGCCAATACGCGCGCTCAATTTGTGAGCGTCCTTGATAAGAATGGTTTTGACGAGCTCGTTGCGTCGCTCAAGCGAAAGATTCGGGACTTCTCCCGGAGCGATGGCCGATGAGCCAAGGCTCAGACCACGGTTGAGCCGAATGACTGAGATAGTCTGAAGGGCCAAAGCCTACACCGACCCAAACCAAGCATGTTCATCGAACCTACCCTTACCCGCACACAGCGCCTGCTGAGTGCATGGGTTCTCCTCGTTCAACGTCATGCCGTCGCCGTTCTCGTGGGCACTGTCCTGTTGACGTTTGGGACTCTCTATTACTCCGCCGTCAATTTCAAGATGAACGCCGACATCCATGCCATGATGTCCGACAAGCTGTCCTACCGCGGATTGTACAAGGAGTTCTCGAAGGCCTTTCCACAACAGAGCGACACCGTCGTCGTTGTCATCGATGGCATCACCTCGGAACAAGCAGAGGCGGCACGGAAAGCTATCGCCGAGCAACTGAGAAAAGATCAGGCGCTTTTTTCCGACGTCTATGAACCAGGGGCCGGAGGGTTTTTTCAAAAGAACGGCCTCCTGTACCTGAACACCGAAGAACTGGAGAGACTCGGAGACCGACTCTCGGCAGCCCAACCTTTTCTGGCGCTTCTCTCCAAGGACCTCAGCATCCGCGGGCTTTTCGAGGTCGTTGAAAAGGCCTTGGAGCAAGGAGATCTCAGTGAGGCCCAAGACCGTGCGCTTACCCTCCTGCTCGATGGGATGAACAACGCCTTCGCCAGCGCGGCCCACGGAACGGTCTACCCGATGTCGTGGGAGGGCCTGGCGTTCGACGCAGAGCAGACCGCGAAGCAATGCCGCCAGTTCATCATACTGAAGCCGCGAGTCGCGGATGCATCCCTGTCTGCGGGAAGCGCTCACATCGAGACCATTCGCCGGGTTGCCGGGCAGTTCGGCTACAATCAGACCGGAACCGCGCGAGTGCGGATCACGGGAGATTTTGCACTTGCTTACGAGAACCTCCTGGAAGTCCGCAATAGCACAGGAATTGCCACTGTCGCGTCTCTCCTTCTTGTGGCGCTGGTCCTTTCTGTGGGTCTCTACTTCTCATGGCGCCTCATCTTTTCCAGCCTTGTCACATTGATCACGGGGCTCATCTGGTCCACCGCATTCGCCCTTGCCACCGTGGGCAGTCTCAACATGATCTCCGTCACCTTCGCCGTGCTTTTCATCGGACTAGGCATCGACTACAGCATACAGTTCTGCCTCAGATATCGGGAGCTGCTTCTGCAAAGCGGCCATCAGCAGAATAGCATCACTTCGACAGCCACCAGTGTCGGCAGAAGTCTCTTCTTCAGCGCTGCAACCACGGCACTCGGCTTCTACTCCTTCGTTCCCACTGCCTATGCAGGAGTGGCTGAACTGGGCTTCATCTCAGGGTCGAGTATGTTCATCAGCTTCTTCGGAAACATAACCGTTTTGCCCGCTTTGCTGACCGTCCTCCCCGTGAAGGAGTGCCGGCGGTGGGAACCTTCCTGGCCGTGGCTTGTCGACCTGCCGTACAAGTACCCGCGCGGCATCGTCGCCGTCGGGGCATTGGGGGCGTTGGTCTCTCTCTTGGCCGTTCCACGAGTCTTCTTCGACTACAACACCCTCAACCTCCACGACCAGTCATCAGAGTCTGTGGCAACTATGAAGGAACTCTTCAATGACCCTAAGGGTCAGCCATGGACCATTTCGGTGCTTGTGGACGGTGAGGGCAAAGCCCTTCGTCTCGCCGAGCAGCTGAAGAGCCTTAAGGAAGTCAGAACGGCCGTAACGATCCATGATCTCATCCCGGGCAATCAACAGGACAAGATCCTTCTTATTTCCGACATCGCTCTTTTCATGTCACCAGAGATCGAGCGGCCTCACGTCACGGCCCCCACCTATGAGCAGAACATTCAAGCGCTGGCACGCCTAGAGCGGTCTATCGAGAGCCATCTCAACGGACTTCGACATTCCACCAGAGAGTCGGCGCAGAAGCTTCACGACAGCATCAGAAGATTCAGAGTTCTTTCTGAAGACAGCCGGGGCGGCTTGTCCGCCCTTGCCCTGCTCGACGAGAGTTTGACGCCCGGGCTTTCCATGCTCCTCGAGAGACTTGGCTCATCGCTGCAACCAAGCCTGGTAGAGGGACCATCCTCCCTTCCTCAAGAATTGCGGAGTCAGTACGTATCAGCGGACGGCCGCTTCCGTGTTCAGGTGTTTCCACAGAACGACATCACAAACCTGGCAAGCCTGGAAGGATTTGTCCGTGCGGTCCGGTCAGTGGCGCCGAACGCGACCGATACACCTGTGTCGGTGTACGAAGCAGGCATGGCCATAGCGGCCTCTTTCAGGGAGGCCTCGCTTTACGCGGTGATCATCATCTGCGCCTTTGTGCTCGTCGGTCTCAGAAGCAGGTCCAAGACCCTTCTGATACTCACCCCCATGGCGCTCGCCTTCCTTCTCACGGCCGCCGCATCGGTGTGGCTCGGCGTCCCGCTCAATTTCGCCAACGTCATCGTTGTGCCTCTGGTTCTCGGGATCGGGGTCCACAGCGGCGTCATATTCATCGTCCGCGACTGGAAAGACCCGAGACGTGAGGACAACCTTCTGAAATCCAGTATGGCCCGCGCCACGCTGTTCAGCAATCTGGCCACGATGATCAGTACTGCAAGCCTCGCCTTCTCTCCCCACCTAGGAATTGCGAGCATCGGCATCCTCCTGAGCATCTGTCTCGCGTTCCTCATTCTTTCGACGCTGCTCTTCCTCCCGTCATTGATCGTGCTTCTCAAAGTCCGGGTTGGATAACGGGGTCTCGCACACCGCTGGATGGAGCTGTGTGTTCTGATTCACCGACCTGTCCGCTAGAGGAGAATGGCCCTAGTTAATTTACTAGGGAACGTGTTACAAAGAGACCGTGATCAATTGTTATGTGCTGGACGGTGACAACATACGCCACGGTCTGACCAGAGATCTCGGCTTCGGCACCCTACGAAAAACCTTCGCCCCTGATGTCCCTCTGGAAACAGACGTCAAGACGCTCGATGAAGGCCTGTCCATCTCTCGTCGAATGGGTATGTGGGCTCTTTTGTCCGCTGCGCCCCGGACAGGGGTATCCTTACGCTTCCGGTACGTCAACAGGTCTCATTAATGGGTGAGACTCAGAGACAAGAAGTCGCCGCCCATCCTCTGAGACCCACCGTCTTCCCCCCTGCTGACGGCGGTTGGCCAGCACCCCCTCGACAGCGCTGGACGGTGGAACGCTCCTTCCTCGTCCACACAATCAACGCGCTGAGCGGCGTTGTCGGTCAGGCAACATGGGCAAGCCTTGAGGAAGAGGAACTCATAAAGGCGGCAAGCCGCCGGGTCGGCCATGACGACTTTGGTGACGCATCCTTTCGAGAACCTCTCCGCCGCCTCGTTTCGTCTTTTCAGGCGGAAGCCCATCTTCACCCTCTGGGGCGACTGACCGTTCGTCGCCAACTGACCATGCTCCTGGTCAACCGCTTGCGGATGCAGGACACTCGCAGGCGGCATCCTGGTATCGTTGAGCAGCAAATTCGACGACCGCTCATCATCACGGGCCTGCCCCGCACCGGGACGACGTTTCTCCATGGCCTGCTTGCCCTTGACCCAGCCAACCGGGTTCCACTCACCTGGGAAACCCTGTACCCCAGCCCGCCGCCGGAGGCGGAGACGTACCACGTTGACCGACGCATCGCCCTGGTTGATCGTCAGCTCCGCTGGTTCCATCGAATGGTGCAGGACGTCAACCGTGTGCATCCCATCGGTGCACGGCTTCCCGAGGAGTGTCTCGTGATCCTCGGCCATTCGTTCATGAGCCACCTGTTCGTGGCGAGCCACCGCCTGCCGTCCTACCTTGACTGGCTTGAATCTCAGGACCTCCGCCCTTCATACGAAATACACCGTAGATTCTTGCAGCACTTACAGTGGCGATGTCCAGGGGAGCGGTGGGCGTTGAAGACGCCTGCTCACATGTTCGATTTCGAGGCGATGTTCGAGACCTACCCTGACGCCTGTGTCGTGATGACACACCGCAACCCCAT
The DNA here is from genome assembly GCA_011090425.1 of Nitrospira sp. LK70. GTDB lineage: Bacteria > Nitrospirota > Nitrospiria > Nitrospirales > Nitrospiraceae > Nitrospira_D. Next base: position 31,424 of record PHGD01000033.1, read on the forward strand.
AGAAGTGATCGCCTCCAACGCCAGTCTGACGGCCACCCTCAAATCTGCCTTCAGTGACGAGGTTGATCCTGTTGAAGTGGGACGCGAGTGTACTCGCAGGTGGTCCGAAGCGCTCCGCAGGGCTCTGCGTTCGCGCGACCACGGCTCCATTCCCTCGGAGCGCTTCCTCGATCTCTACTACACTGACCTGGTCGCTGACCCGGTGGCAGCGGTAGAAAAAGTCTATGGACATTTTGACCTGCCCTTGCCCAACGGCCTTCGGGACAAGGTTCGGGAATTTGTGAACAGGAACCCGAAGAACCGTTTCGGAACCCACCGGTATCACCTCCATGACTTTGGGTTGGATTTTCAGGAGGAAGAGAAGAGGTATGCCGCCTACCGAGAACGTTTTCGCTTGTGATGTCGGCAACGATCCTTTCAGGCCCTCGTAGTCGCGTTCGATCCGCCGGCACAGTTTCGCCTGCCGCTGGTGGCTCAATGCAGCAGACGAGCGAACCCACCAGAGCCGCATTCCGACGGACAGCCAGGCCCTCACTCATGACACCATCGAAAATGTGAAGCGACCCCGTTTCATGTACCGCACGGCCTAACCGATGGGAACGACAGAGAGCAGCGGGACCATGATGCCGAGAACGGTCCACATATCGAGCCTTGAGTTCTAACTCCAAGTGCAACACTGCAATGCGATGCATGATCATTGTCAAGACCACGAAGAAGTCGGGAGCCGGGTGGTGCCGAATGAGCGGTTCTTGACAGAGATGGGCGAATACAACGCAAAATTGGTGAACGCGGGCGTGATGCTCGCCGGCGAATGGCTTCAACCGAGTTCGAAGGGCGCGCACGTGTGTACCTCAGAAAACCGCTTGCGTCCCGAATCGATCTGACGGCGAAAGAGACGCATGCACAACGTGAGAAAGGAGCACATCATGCACATTCAACCTTATCTGTTTTTCAACGGACGGGCGGAGGAGGCGCTCCATTTCTATACTCAGGCGGTCGGCGCCGAAGTCACCACGCTGATGCGCTTCAAGGATAGTCCTGAAGGCTCCTCCACCAACATGACTCCGAAAAGCTGGAGCGACAAAGTGATGCATGCCAATGTTCGCATCGGTGATACGCAGGTGATGGCTTCGGATGGTTGTAGCCAGGAGCCGTTGGGCTTTCACGGGTTTTCGCTCTCTTTATCCGTCGGCACGGTCGCGGAGGCCGAGAAATGCTTCAGCGCTTTGGCCGACGGAGGCAAAGTGGATATGCCGCTCAGCGAAACATTCTGGTCCCCTCGATTCGGTATGCTCACGGATCGTTTTGGCGTGGCCTGGATGATCGGCCTGTTCGACGACAAGACAAAGGCTGCATAAGTGTTTATCATCACAATCGATAACTAAGATCAAATCAACGGAAGGCCACCACGCAGTTGAAACAATCGGCAGTCACCGCATGGACCAGACGCTCGCGGACGTCGGCATCGGCGCCCACGACGAAGCGGCCGACGGCTGTCCGCCGAAAGCCGGTTATCGAAAGAAAGGAGCCAGGCAATGAGCGCGGTTCGACTATTGGTCGGCACCCGCAAGGGTGCATTCATTCTGATATCGGACGGTAAGCGGAATAATTGGACGGTCGATGGTCCGCACTTCGGTGGATGGGAACTGTACCACCTGAAAGCCTCGCCGGCCGATCCGGATCGCCTCTATGCCTCCCAAACCAGCAGTTGGTTCGGCCAGGTGATCCAGCGGTCGGACGACGGCGGCAAGACCTGGAACCCACCCGGCACCAAGCCCGAAGAGCTCATGGGAGCGGACGGCACGTCGAAGGGCGAGAGCAATATGTTTCTCTATGACAGCTCTCCAGAAACCGGTCAGTCGCTCACCACGCACCAATGGTACGACGGCACGCAGCGTCCATGGGAATTCAAGCGAGTCTGGCACCTGGAACCGTCCATGACCGACCCCGATACAGTTTATGCCGGTGTGGAGGACGCGGCGCTCTTCAAGTCCACGGACGGCGGCAAGACCTGGGTGGAACTGGCCGGCCTGCGCAGCGCCAAGGGGCAGCTCTGGCAGCCGGGCGCCGGCGGCATGTGCCTGCATACCATCTTACTCAATACTGGACAGCCGGACCGCATGTTTGTGGCGATCTCGGCGGCGGGCACGTTCCGCAGCGACGACGCGGGACAGACGTGGCGGCCCACCAACAAAGGATTGCGGTCGAAGTACGAGCTGCCCGATCCGGATGCGGAAGTCGGCCACTGTGTACACAGCATCGCCATCCATCCTGAGCGGCCACAGGTCCTGTTCATGCAGAAACATTGGGGGGTGCTGCGCAGCGACGACGCCGGCGAGTCGTGGCAGGAAATCAGCGGCGACCTGCCGAGCGATTTCGGGTTTCCCATCGCGGTGCATGCCCACGAGCCCGACAGGGTCTATGTCGTGCCGATCAAGAGCGATTCCGAACATTATCCGCCGGAGGGGAAGTTACGCGTGTACCGCAGTCGATCCGGCGGGAACGACTGGGAAGCGTTGACGAAGGGTCTGCCGCAAGAGAATTGCTACGTCAATGTCTTACGCGATGCAATGAACGTCGATGAGCTCGATCCCTGCGGCATCTATTTCGGGACGACCGGCGGCCAGGTCTATGGCTCGGCCGACGGCGGCGACAGCTGGACGCCGATTGTGCGCGATTTGCCCGCGGTCTTATCAGTCGAAGTGCAGACGTTGTCGTGACGTTACTCGTTAACCGTGATTCGTGAATCGCAAGAATCATGATTCGCTACATTTACGATTCACGCATAACGAATAACGTGCTGAGCAAAGAGCCAGCGCACATGGTACGAGTGATATTGCCACAGCACTTGAGAACTCTCGCGCGTGTCAACGGCGAAGGGACCCTTGAGGTCAAAGGTCCGGTGACAGGAGATTCAGTGCCCGATGCCTTGGAGGCTCGTTATCCTGTCTTGCCAGGAACCATCCGCAACCACGTGACAAAACAGCGGCGGCCATTCATCCGCTTTTTCGCATGTGAACAGGACCGATCACATGAACTCCCGGATACTCCCCTCCCCGAATCAGTCGTGGCGGGGGCGGAACCCTTGTTAATCGTCGGCGCGATGGAGGGCAGGTGAAGAGGGCCGTCGGACCGCCCCCTTGAGCCGTCCTAGTCGATACTTCATACTAGACGACCATGGATGCATCATCTGTATCGCCGTGCGAAACGACGGAAGAACGGTATCGCACCTTGCTTGAGGTGGCGGAAGCGATCTCCGCGCATCGCGGCCTTAAAGAACTCTTTCGCGACCTGGCTCAACGACTCCCTCGCGTCGTGTCATTCGAATACATCGGACTCATTTTGCATGACCCGTTGCGTAATCTGATGAGAAGTCACATTCTCGAAACGAACCAGCCTGAGCCGATCCAGGACGGCCTTGAGCTACCGGTGGAGGAATCCGCCGCAGCCTGGGTGCTCAGAAACCAGCAACATCTGGTGATGCCATCTCTAGAGGAAGAAACCCGTTTTCCAAAAGTCGTCGCGTTCCTGCGAGGACTGAACGTGCAATCCGGTTGTTTCCTGCCGCTTACAACGGCGGTACGCAGATTAGGAGCGATCGGATTCGGAAGTATGGCCCCGCACGCTTTCGGGGAGTCAGAACTTGAATTCTTGAACCAGGTGGCCAAACTGGTCGCGGTGGCAGTCGACAATGTCTTGAACTATCAAGAAGCACAGACGTCTCAGCAACAACTGGCCCATGAACGAGACCGGTTGCGGCTTCTCCTAGAGGTGACGAAATCCATTGCGTTGCATCGCGACCTGGGAGAACTCTTCCACGATCTCGCGCAGCGGCTCCCTCAGATCGTTCCGTTCGATTTTATCAACGCTGTCTTGCACGAATCCGCGCACGATAGCATGCGCCTCTGGCTTCTGGTGACCTCGATACCGAGCACGATCAGCCCCGGGATCGAAACTCCTGTCGATGAATCTCCCGGCGGATTGGTGTGGAAAACTCAACAACCTTTGACGGTGGACGACATCACTCAAGAGCACCGTTTCTCGAAGTTAATGGCACTGTTTCGAGAGAACGGCATCCAGTCCTTTTGCGTGGTGCCGCTCACGACGGCACAGCGGCGTCTAGGCGCCATGGGATTTGGAAGCTTGCAGAAGAAAGCCTACCAAGAACCAGAGGTCACCTTTATGCAGCAAGTGGCAAACCAGGTAGCCGTCGCCGTAGACAATGTGCTGCACGAGGAAAGTGCCCTGTCCTCTCAGCAACAGTTGGAGCATGAACGAGACCGGCAACGTCTGCTGTTGGAAGTGAACAATGCTGTGGTCGCGCATCTGGACCTCGACGCCCTCTTCGTGGCCGTCAGTACCTGCTTGAGAAAAGTGATTCAGCACGACGGGTCCAGCCTGCTGCTTTGTGACGAGGAGACCGGCGAATGGCGTATTCATGTGTTGGATTTTCAGAAGAATGAAAGCTTCGTCGAGGAAGGAACAAGTGAGGAGAGTCCGGAATCCCCGTCCTGCCTCGCCATTAGCACGGGCAAAGCCGCGTTGTTTAGAGAACAGGACCTGAAAGAAATGGCGACCTCTTCACCTTGCGCGCAAGACCTGCTTGATCGCGGGGTGAAATCGTTCTGCTCCCTGCCGCTCCTTGCGCATAAACGCACGCTCGGCGCATTGAACGTGGGTCGACGAAGGGATGACGGCTTTACATCGGAGGACGTCGAGTTGCTCAGCCAGGTCGCGCAGCAAGTCTCCATCGCGGTCGAGAACGCCTTGGCTTATAAACAAATCGCCCAGTTGAAGGACAAGTTGACGGAAGAAAAACTGTACCTTGAAGAAGAAATTCAGACGGACTACAACTTCGAAGAAATTGTCGGCGAGAGCCGTGCCCTCAAGCAGGTTCTCAAACAGGTCCAAACGGTCGCCTCCACGGATTCCACGGTCTTGATTTTGGGCGAAACAGGCTGCGGGAAAGAGCTCGTCGCCCGCGCGCTCCACAATCTGAGCACCAGGCGGGAACGCACGTTCGTGAAACTGAATTGCGCCGCGATCCCGACCGGCCTGCTCGAAAGCGAATTATTCGGGCACGACAAAGGGGCCTTTACCGGTGCGATTGCGACCAAGGTCGGCCGGTTTGAATTGGCTGACCGGGGAACGCTGTTCCTCGACGAGGTTGGAGAAATTCCCCTAGAACTTCAGGTCAAGCTCCTCCGGGTGCTTCAAGAGCAGGAATTCGAACGGCTGGGCGGCACGCGCACCATTCGCACGAATGTGCGGGTCGTCGCGGCCACGAATCGCGATCTCGCGCAAATGGTAGAAGAACAGAAGTTTCGCAGCGATCTCTATTACCGACTCAAGGTCTTCCCGGTCATCGTCCCGCCGCTTCGGGAGCGTCGGGATGACATTCCGTTGTTGGTCCGGCACTTCGCGCAGAAATTCGCTCAGCGGATGAAAAAACACGTTGAGACGATTCCATCCGAGGCCATGAAGGCGCTGCAGAATTATTCCTGGCCGGGCAACGTACGTGAACTGGAAAATTTCGTCGAGCGCGCCGTCATCCTGACACATGGATCGGATCTCTACATATCGCTGGCTGAATTGAAACAGATGCCGAGCCACGCGGAAAACTCCGTGGCGATTACGCTCGAACAGGCCGAGCGCGAGCACATTCTCAGGACCCTACGCGAGTCGAGCTGGATCATCGGTGGCACGACAGGCGCAGCCGCCAAACTCGGCATGAAACGGACCACCCTCCAATCCAAGATGCAGAAGCTCGGGATTGCTCGCCCTCGCTGATGCTGACCTTTCGGCAAACGCCGAGATATCGACAGATGTCTTTCGTCACAAGCAGCTCGCTCCTTCCAACTGCTTCCCTCTAATTGCTCCGAACTCGCATATTTGTTCTGCACTTAGAGGTGCACGACATCAATGCTTGTTCCTTGGAACGATCATTGCCGTGGCTTAAAGACATCGCAATTCACAAACCAGACAGCGGGCACAACGGTGTCTTGATGGACGATAGTGACCGGTGCCGCTTGGATGGATATGCTCTGCCTTGAGATGTGTCGTAGATAAGGATTCAATACCATGAGGGTATTTCTCGCGGGCAGTACTGGAGCAATCGGTAGGTTCCTTGTTCCGAAACTGGTTGAGGATGGGCATGAGGTGGTTGCGCTTGTTCGTAACGACCGGAAGGCTCAAGCGCTCCTCGCCGTGGGAGCAAAGGTCGCCGTGGCCGACGCGCTCAACAGAGAAGAGTTAACAGCGACGGTCAGGAATGCCGAGCCGGAAGTGATCGTCCATCAGCTGACGGCTCTGACCCAGATCCGTGGCGGATCAAACGCCAAGGCGAAACGTGAGTTGGGACGGGAACCAACGTACCAGACCTGGCGGCAGGGGTTCGTCAAGGGGCTTGGCTAGTAGCTTTCATCATCGAAATAGGTACATTAAAAGCAGGGTTCACCGGCCGGAAGCCCGTCCAATGGTCATAGACACGGTGATCTTATGAACACCACGATTCAAGGAGACGGAAAGATACAGCATATCGGATGGCCTACCGGCACCGTCGGCGGGCTGCTCCTCATCAGTCTCGGATTGGAGTTGCTTGCGCGTCAGGTGTTCGGGCGGATCGATGTAGTTGTTCTGGGCGCTCTATTTGGGCTTCTGGACATTTGTCCTGGGCACGATCGGGTTCCTGCTTCTCGCAGTACGATGGTTAATCGAGTGGCGACACCTTCGGGCGAACCCAGTCGCCGTGAATCGATTAGCCCCTACTGAATCGACGAGCAGCCGCTTCGTCAAGCCTGAGTCGGAGGCGCCGATTCCCATACTCCATCAAGGCGAGACAGGTCGGTCCTGGCTGGCCATCACGGGAGTGTGAGGATCGGAACGAAGTCGATAGCCACATGAAAGTCGCGTGAGTGGATAGACAGCTCAGTGAGACAAACAGCGGTCACTTTGTCCATCACATGACAATTTCTGCATCAGATTTCTGGACAGACCCCGATGAAAGGACGGAGGTGTACCATGAAGACTGTGAACTTGCCGTTCTCCGTTTCGGTAGCTGCAGCTGTACTATTCGCTTCCGGCTGTTCCATGACCATGGAACAACGCTGGGAAGGGGAACAACGTTGGGAGGCGTTTGACCAGCGGATGCAGCAAGAGATCGGTGTGAAGACGGAAGATTACTATGTGCGCGAATGGGGAAAACCGTTGCAGAAACGACAGACTCCCGATGGTGGAGAGATCGCGACATGGGAATTTCGTGACTACGACGACGTTCAGAGTTGGAATCAGGATCTCACGTTCGGCCCTGACGGGATCTTGACGGGATTTCAACGGGACCACTGGCCGAAAGAACAGGGATGACCTGCTGTTAGTGTGAGGGAGGACTTTGAATGTGATGCACGAATTCCTGTCGCTCGCGGTTGCTCAACTTGTATATGGCTCGATAGATCATGCTGGACTGGGTCCGACAAACCATATGGTAACCCTAGTGAGCCAGCGGCCTTGTCTCTACCGCAGCAGCGGATGGCTAGAGAAAGACATTGATGACCTGTTCACACCGTTTGAACCCCGATCCGGCAACCGTCCGACCGTTCACGTCATCGAGTCTGCTTCCGACCAGCGAGACCCTCTGTTCGGTCAGATCAGCAACGGATGGGGCGAAGTCGAGCTGGCCGATGAACCAAGGCTTGACCTCATACCGGTCAGAAGACGGGATGGCGAGCAGATGGCTGGCCATCAATCGCTGCGAACTCATTCTTGTGTCGGTGGGAAATCAGCTCACGTCTTTCTATCCCTTAGTAGCCATCTTCCCCTATTCGTAGCATAGCCTCCTTATCCCTATTCTTTCATACTCTAATTCCATGCCTCCCAGACCTCGCACGCAGCGGTTGGTATCCCTCACTGCCGTCTTCGCGGTGATCAGTCTTTGGTCACAAACAGGATGTCGCCCTACGCCTGGTGCAGTTATCTATCAACCTCCGATCGATACGGTCATGATGAGCGAACGGGTGCCGCAAGATGTCCGGCGCTTAGCCGTCTGGTATCCTCGCTCGTCCGAGCAAGAGGTGACGTACGGGTACAGTAGGCTCGAGCAAGCGACATTTCAGCTCAAGAAACAGCGGTCGTGGATCAAGATCGTCGAACGGCGCGACATCGACCGATTGACGAATGAGCAGCGATGGCAGCTCTCAGGACGCGTCGAAGATGACAGCGTGGTGCGAATCGGCAAGTGGCTTGGTGCAGATAGCCTGGTGCTCTTCCGCATCGAAGGACCCACCATGAGGGAGCGGATGCTCGCGCGCTTTTATGGGAGGATGCCGCCGTTCGTGGTATCGAGTAAGATCATCTCAGTGGAAAGCGGCGAAGTGCTGTACCACGACATCGTCTCTGCCATGGCGGTTCCCCAATCCGGCGAGTGGGGCGATTACGCCAGCGACTACGAATTGCAACCAGCGATGCGCACGGCTCTCGACCATGCGTTGTCCGTCGCGATCGTGCATCTCAACCAATCATTTCGGTGAGAAACACCACGGTCCTCACTTCACCTCAGACCTTCTCACCGACGAATGACTCAACGCCCACGTTTTTCGGCTCAACGCAGATTCGTGTGGGTGAATACTGCTCATTTCCGAGGCAAGAAGGCGGTGAGAATCTTGAGCCGCAGGTACTCCTCATCCCGATAGCCGTAGGCGCGCCGTTGAATCACGCGAATCTTGTTATTCAATCCTTCGAC
>PHGD01000034.1 GCA_011090425.1 Nitrospira sp. LK70
GCCTTTGGTCAGATTCCTGCCGATCACCCGGCCGTCGAACGGCGCCACGATCGGCACGAACGATCGAATCGAGTGGTCGCCGTCGAGTTGGCGAATCTGCTTCTCCGACATCCCATACAGTTCCAACCGATCCCGAGCTTCTCGTTTTTCAGCGCGAATACTGAGCATTTCTCCCTTACGTCGTTGAGACTCAGCTAAGCCGATGACCTTTTCCTCCAACAGCATCTTTGCCCGTTCATAGGATTGTTCGGCGACGTACAGCTTGGCAGCCGCCTTCAGATAAGCCGATTGTGCAATGCCCAATTCACCGCTGTATAAGAGTGCGAGCAGGTCACCCCCCTTAACCTGTTGGCCTAGATCCGCATACACTTCAGTAACCCGTCCGCGTACCAGGGTCGTGACCTCCGCCAAGGCATGTTGGTTCGGCGCGATAGTGCCGGGGAAATCCCGATGGGTTCGAAATTCCTTGCGAACGACGGGGTGAGCTTCTATCCCGGCACTGAGTACCTGGTCGCTCGGCAATCGGACGATCCCCTCGGCCGGTGTCGGCACCGGAGGCTTCGGAGCCGCGTCCCCGGAAGCAGAAAAATCGCAACCGCTGCCGGCGGTCATGAGACCGATGACAAGGCAGGCGCGAATGTGAATCAGCCTGATCGGCCGGCGATCCTTCCTCACAACAATCCTCCCACCGCCTGTTCAAGCCGAGCCAACGAGACAGAGAGATCATGCCGCGCCAGCGCATAGTCCAGCAAGATCTGTCGCTGCACACGTTGCGCATCCAATACTTCGAGCAGGCTGGAGGCCCCTTGCTGGAAGCTAAACTGCGCAATCCTCAGAGCCTCTTGAGCCTGTCTCAGCAGGCCTTTATCGAACACCTCAATCAACTCCCCCGTGGTCCGAACGTCCTGATAGTGCTGAGAGATGGCTCGTCCCAGATCGTTGCGCATCCGGAGCAACTCGGCTTCCTCACGACGTTTCGCACCTAGCGATGCAGCAATTTCTCCCTGACGTCGGTACCAAAGCGGCATTGGAATGGAGAGTCCCCCTTGAAACGCTTCCCGCCCGATTTCGCGGAAATAAGCCCCGTTGACGGTGAGAGTCGGCATCCGCGCTTGCCGTTCGAATTCAATCTTCCAATCCGATTGCTCTACGGACTTCAGCAAGCGCTGGATAGTCGGATGCTGCTCCATCATGCGAGCCATTAACCTTTCAATCTGCAAATCTCGAGGAAGCATTCTGAATTCACCGTGGACCATATAGGTTGGCCCGAGCGCACCGCCGGTCAAGGTGTCCACGACCACACGGCTGTTCCGAACGAAATTGTCCGCGCGCGCGAGATGCTGACGAGCCTTCAGTACTTCGACCTCGGCCTTGATGGATTCGAATTGAGGGGCTTCGCCTGATTTGACACGTGTGTTGACAATCCGTGTCACGTCTTCAACGATGTCCAGGTTCTGGCGCGCGAGATCGGCGCCTTGTTGTGCCAAGAGCAGATCATAGAAGGCCACCTTCACTTGCGAAACCAAATTCAACCGTGTTTCCAACATGCCGACGTTGGCGGTCACCACTCCGAGATCCGCAACTCGTTGCCGAGCGGCCCGCATGGCCGGCCATTCGACTGGTTGACCGACGTACAGGTTATATTCGGTGATTGACGGAATATTCTCCGGTGGTCCCACGATCGTATCTTTAAGATACCCGCGACCGCCGTGGCCGGACACAGTCGGGTTGGGGTACGCGCCTGCCGTTGCCTGGTGTCCCTTCTGCTGGTCGATGTTTCCCTCGGCGAGCGAAACCAAAGGATTTCTCGCCAAGGCTAGATTGACGATCATGTCGAGACTGTACAGTTGTTCCAGAGATTCCGCAGAAACCGTTGTCATGCTAAGGCTGATCATCATCCCACAAACCAGAGCCAGAATCCGTCTCATCGTGCGCTCCTATTTTCAGTACAACAGAGCCGGCAAATCATACGCCGAGCGATCATGATAGGCCGAATGTGGTCTATTTTCAAATGACTAGCCAGAGCATTACAGCACCTTCGATCCGACCTGAGAATCAAGTCCGACCTGAGAATCGAGCCGCAATCCGCTGAAGTAGAAGGCCGAAATCGCCGCAGTCGCCGCGACGTTCAATGACTCCACCCCCTCAGCCATTGGAATAGAAAACCTGACGCGAGACGCCTTCACGATGTCCGGATCCAATCCCGCGCCTTCGTTTCCAACAGCAATCACGAGGCGACTAGGTATCGTCTGAATATTCCTGATCGAGACTCTATCAGCCGAAGCCAGGACCGCCGAATAGATTTCACATCTATACGAGAAGAATGCCCGAAAGTCCCAAGTATGAAAGACCGGAAGGCTCAAGATCGTGCCGGCCGTAGCACGGACAACCTTGGGGCTGAAAGGGTCGGCAGAGTCGTCACTCAACCATACTCCGGACAGATTCAGCGCCGCGGCTGTTCGGATGATCGCTCCCACATTCGCTGGATCTTGGAGCCTCTCCCCGTAGATTCCAAATACTCTCGATTGCTTGAACACCTGCTCCTCGTCCCATCGAGGCTGACGGACGACCGCGAGTACCCCTTGCGGCGCTTCGACATCGGTCAGCTTTTCAAAGCCGGCGTCCGGGCAAACGAACTGGCGCACAGACAGTTTGACGCGCACCTTGCGATCCGCCTCGGCCTCGTCACAGAGAAACCGCGACGATACGATCAGGGTGAGGATGGACTGTGGATGTCGACGCATCAGATCAAGACAGGACTTGGTCCCTTCAAGGACAAAGGCTCCTTCTCTCGATCTGGTTTTCTTATCGCGAAACAGTTGCCGGATCAGGGAGGCCTGCGCACGGGTGAGAGCCGGAAGCTTCGACGCGGCACTCACTATACGCCCGTCATCACACGGAAGAACCTACTACTAAGACAGCTGCGGCCGTCGATCACCGACGCCTTCGTTCGGAGGCTGCTTCCGCCGCACGGATACGCTGTGCCCTCGCCTTGGCTCGCTTCAGTGCAGTCAGCTTTCCCCGAGTCCGAGTTTGCTCAAACTGCAACTGTTCAAGCTGAGACTTCAAGTGGGCTTTTTCCTGCTTATGCAGGCTTGCGCATTCCGCCTTGGACAGCTGTGTCCAATCTCCGCTGTTCCTGGCGCGCTTGATTCGTTCCTCCAAGGATTCCCGAAGCTGCCTGGCCCTCATCGTCATGAGAGATTTAAGTGCCTCTTGACGACGCTGGACCTCTTCTTCTTCAGCCATGATCCCCCGAATATCGGTTCCTAACATAGGCCGCCACCTCCTTCAACCAGATAAAACTTGCGGCAGCATTATACCGATTTCATGCCCGATCTTGAAGTAGTGCATAAGATATTCATATTACTGAACAAATCACATTTTTCTCGCGCAGTGTTATTGAAGCTCATCCATCGATTGTGTATTATGGCCCCATGTCGATAGGGCAATTCATACAGGGCTGGAGAGTCTCAAGAAACCAATCCATCCAATCGCTATCAGACGCGGCAGGTATTTCCCACATCTTCCTTGAGCAGATCGAGGCGGATCAGGCGGACCCCACGACCGGTACGATTGAAGCGCTTGCTTCCGTCCTTCGCATTCCTCCCTCATGGTTGTTCGACAGTCCACGCTCCTTCGAATGTCTGTTCGCGGAGTCAGATGGAATGGAAGAGCCGCAGGCTTCTCAGATAGATCCGGTTACAGAACGGATCTTGGCGGGGTCCCGCACTGATCGATCGCTCTATGTCCTTTTGACGACACTCATGCAAGCCGGTGACCCAAGATTCTTGCGGGCCGCTGAGATGAGTCTCCGCAGTTTGGTGAAACAATCTCGGGAAACGCCCGTGCCATGGCAACAACGCCCTTCTGGACACTTCGAGCCCCCCAGTGATTAGATCGGTCGTCTGAATCCCTCTGAGCCAATCCTACTCCTCATTTATTGCCAGCTGGCAGCGAGTACGGCCTGCACATCTTGCGGCTGCAGATCGATGGCCTGATCCCAGGTGAAGCCGGTCTGCTGTGTAAAACCCGCCATCGCTTGGATGAGCTGATCCACTTGTGTACTGAGCAGAATCTCTCCGTTGCCTGCTTGAATCGTTTCCGTACGATTCGCTGTGCTCGTATACCAATTCTGGATCGTGGCCGTATCCGTCGATCCATGGATGGCTAATCGCAGGTCATTGGCCTGGCGACTAATCACGAGATCAAGCGGATCGATCCCCTGGTCATAGAGTAGCTTGTCAGTCGCGCCGCTCTTGTCTTGTAAGAGATCTTGTCCGTCCCCTCTGCTCAGGAGATAGGTATCGTTGCCGCTGCCGCCGTTGAGCCTGTCGTTGCCCGCAGTGCCTCGAAGCGTATCGTCACCACCTGCTCCAGTCAAAACATTGCCGGAGCTGTTTCCCATGAGCACATTATTGAGTCCATTTCCCGTCCCGTTGATGGCATCAGCCCCGGTCAACGTCAGGTTCTCCACGTTGGCACCGATGGTATGAGTCGTGCTGGTCTGAACTGTGTCCGTTCCCTCACCCGTAGCTTCTATCACGATGTCTCCCGAACCAATGATGTAAGTATCGTCGCCGTCTCCTCCTGTCAGGGTATTGCGCCCCAGGCTAAGCAGACCATTCAGTACATTGGCACGCTCGTTGCCGGTTCCGTTGATCGCACTGAAGCCCACCAGAGTCAGATTCTCCACTTCGGCGGCAAGGTTGTGGGTGAGGCCACTGACCACCGTGTCCGTGCCGCTGTCCGCCTCTTCAATGACCGTATCATCGACGCCGATCACATAGGTGTCATTACCTGACAACCCAGTCAGCACGTTGGCGCCGCTATTGCCCGTGAGCCTGTTGTCGAGATCGTTTCCGATCCCGTTGATCGCCGCCGAGCCAGTCAAGACCAGGTGTTCCACATTCAATCCGAGGCTGTACGTAACGGAACTGGCGACTATGTCGAAGCCTTCGTTGGTCGCTTCGGTCACGACATCACCGACCTGATCCACCACGTACAGATCGCTCCCTGCACCACCGACCATGGCATCGGCTCCGGCCTTGCCGTCCAGCAGATTAGCCTCATTGTTTCCAGACAACTGATTACTTAGGGCATTCCCGATTCCCGTGCTTGGTCCCGTCCCTGTTAGTGTCAGGTTTTCGACATTCGGACCCACGGTATAGATAAGGAGCGAGGTCTGCACCGTATCAATTCCCTCGTCGGCCAGTTCGGTCACGACATCACCCGCGACGTCCACGATGTAGGTATCGTTGCCGGTCCCTCCGCGCATCGTGTCTGTGCCGGATCCGCCGTCGAGAAGATCGTGGCCCTGTCCACCGGTTAGGCTATCGTCGCCGGCTAGAGCCGTGATCCGATCAACCACATTCGTGCCGGTGATAGAGTCATTGCCGTCGGTCCCTATCAGATCAAACCCGCGTTGGACAAGCTGGTCATAGGAGAGGACGGTGCCACCGGCAAACCTGAAGGTTTCGATCGTGCGCGGCCCTAACACATTGTTCGGGTCAAAATTAGACAAATGAACAGCGTCGCCGCTGGTCCCGATACGCATCAACAGCGAACCCAAATCCAGACTGAGATCAGCGGGATCAATCCCCACACCAAATTCAAGTGTATTCGTGCCGCCCGGTAGGCCCGTATCGTTAATCGTATCGACTCCGTCACCAGGATTATAGACATAGGTGTCGTCGCCTGGACCGCCCATAAGCGCATCATCCCCGGTTCCACCGGCAATGGTGTCGTTGCCGGCACCGGCGTCTACGAGATCATCGCCGCCGAGCGCATCGATGACATCATCCTCGGCGCCGGTCGTGATCGTATCGTTCCCTTCGGTGATGGTCGGCCCGAAGAAACCGTTGATACTTGCCGTGCTGCCATCCGCAAAGGCCAAGGTCTCCACCACCAGCGAACCGTTCTCACCTGTGAGATCGAAATTGTTCAGTACCAATCGATCTGTCCCGGTCGTGCCCACTTGAATGGCGAGCGTTTGGGCGACTTCATCATGCGTCACGGTGAGATCATTGTGGCTGATCCCTACGCCGAATCGGATAAGGTTTCCCTCGCCGACCGTCGCAACATCCTCGATCGTATCGATGCCGTCACCGAGATTGAAGAGATAAGTATCGTGGCCGGCGCCGCCCTGGAGACGGTCGTTGCCGAGTCGGCCGACGAGCGTATCGTGACCGGCGAGGCCGGATAGGACATTGCCATCCTCCGAGCCGATCAAGACGTTGTCCAGCTCGTTGCCTGTTCCATTGAGCGGTGGCGGAGAGATGAGGTTATCCTGATCGTCGAAGCTGGCCGGTGGTGAGACGAGTTCCAAATTTTCAAGATGCTCCCCCAATATATAGGAACCCGTGCTCTTCACCGTGTCGGTTCCTTCATTCTCCAGCTCCGCCGCCGTTTGCTCTTGGCTATGGACGATGTAGGTATCGTTGCCGAGCCCTCCGATTAAAAGATCGTCGGTTTCACGTGGGACTGCGTCTCGTCTATCCAGCCCCCCGCCTAGAAATGGTATCCCCCCAACAAACGAGAGGTTTCCAGCATCCTCCATCAGAATGTCATCACCCTCTCCACCGATCAGAATATCGCTGCCGGTTCCTTCGATGTAGGGTGGCCCTTCCAGCTCACGAAAGATCCCTCCAACCAACACATCGTCTCCGGCACCGCCGTCAAGGATATTGTCACGTGTATTGCCCACGATGAGATTATCAAGTTCATTTCCGGCCCCATGGTCGGCGGCGAAGTCGGCGAGGACAAGATTCTCGACGTTGTCGGGCAAGGTGTAGTCCTGCGCACTCTGAACAGTATCAATCCCACCGCCCGGCGCCTCGATCACCTCATAATTCCCCGGGATGCCCGAGCTTCCCAACAGATAGGTATCATCTCCATCCAACCCGGCTAGGGAGGCTGGGAAAGATGTTTCAAGCACATCGTCGGATGAAGTAGCTGTAGAGATACCGACGTTCGAAGATGACCAAGCCAAATTCCACTCAGTACCATCGGCGAATCGCACGATTGCTTGTGTGGTTTCCGGCCCCACTCCAAACCAATCCGTTGAGAGCTGTACTGTCAGTCTATCTCCACTGTCAGGAATAAGAATGTCCGCCACGGAAGGAGCGCGCCATGTCATTACAACATCGGCAGGAATAATCTCCGCGGCCATCTCGATGAGATCGATGTCGTTCCTGTTATTGTCGAGCGTCACGTGATCATCGCCGGATCCTCGACCGAAGAGAACCCGATCGACACCTGTCCCGAGAATCAGCGTATCGTCCCCTGCCCCTCCATCGAAAAGATTATTTCCCCTGAAGTCGAAGAGGCTGTCGTCACCGACCCCTCCTATCAGCCGGTCGTCGCCAACAACCTGTTGTCCAGACTGCGGTTGGAACGTAAGATCTCCGTAGAGGGAGTCCTTGCCACGCCCTCCCATTAGCACATCGTTCCCGGACGATCCGATCAACAGATCATGGCCGTCGCTTCCCAGAATGGTTTCGCTTTCGGATGAGCCTGTGACCACGTTGCCAATCAACGCTCGCGCGCTCAGCTCAGCACTGTTCCACAGCGTGCCATCGGCAAATCGCACCTGCTTCTGATCATATCCGCCCGAATCGAAAAACGACAGCAGGGTCAGCTCGTCTTCTGTCCCGCTGATGACCAGTTCGAGGTTGAATCCATTGCGATAGACCTCGACATCTTCAGCAGCCACCGTCGAATCGAACTGAATTGTATCGATTTCACCGGCTAGTTCTGAATCGAACACCGTATCGCGACCAGAGCCCAGGCCGAAGAGATACGTATCGGCCCCACCGAATCCAAGCAGCGCATCATCCCCCGCCCCTCCGTCGAGCACGTTTGATGCCTCGTTGCCTCTTAATTCATTATTCAGCTCGTTGCCGGTTCCGTTAACAGGAGTGATGCCGATTAACGTGAGATTCTCGACATCAGCGCTGAGACTGTAACTTACAATGCTCTGCACCGTGTCTACACCTTCACTTGCTTCCTCGATGGCCATGTCGCCGACATGGTCCACGACATAGGTGTCATTGCCGTCGCCACCAATCAACCTATCCGCACCGAGTCCGCCATCCAGCACGTTGTTTGTTCGACCGCCGATCAACGTATTCGCTAAATTGTTCCCATATCCCGTCACGGACTGTTCCACGGACTGTTCGAATGAACCGTATGGGATGAGTGAAAAGCTCGCGAAATCCGGCACGCGAGGATCGAGAAGGGTGAGATTTTCGATGTTCACCGGCAGACGATAGTCGTGGCCGGCGATCACTGTATCGATGCCGCCTGTGACGGTTTCAATAAGGATATCGTCATCGCCGTTCGGTCCGATGACATAGGTGTCGTTGCCGTCACCGCCCGCCAGCACACTGATTGACCCATCGGCCTTCAGCACGTTGGCCAGTTCATTTCCTACTCCGATCAATGAAGCACTACCGGTCAGCGTCAGGTTCTCAACATTGGTCCCAAGCGTTGAGCTTGCACCAGTCTGCACCCCGTCGATACCTTCTCCGGCTGACTCAACCACCGTATCGTCCGCGCCGATCACATAGGAATCGTTCCCCGATCCCCCTGTCAGGACGTTGGCGCCGCTATTGCCGGTCAGCACATTGTCAAGTGCATTGCCGGTGCCATGAATAGCCGCGCTCCCCGTCAACGTAAGATTCTCGACATCGGTTTCCAGGGTGCGAGTCACACTACTCCGCACCGTATCAATTCCTTCATTCGCCGACTCTGTGACCACATCCCCCTGATCATCCACAATGTACGTATCGTCACCCGAGTTGCCGGCAAGCTGATCGACTCCAGCCCCTCCATCGAGTAAATCGCTACCAGCCAACCCGGTCAGTTGATCGTCCCCGGCTAGGCCGACCAAACGATCGTGACCATTGGTGCCGACGAGAAAATCTGGTCCCGCTGTTCCGCTAATGACCGGCCGCGTGAGATTCTCAATAAGGGCCTGGTCCCAAACCGTTCCATCGGAAAACTGCACCAGCTCGGTCTGGAGCGGAGGAGCGAGGAAGTAGAGGGACACAATCAGCCGGTCGGCACCCCCGTTGAGACTGAGTACAAGGTCATTGTCGTTCCGGGCAACGACAACATCTGAGGGAGCCACTCCTGGTGCCATGCGAATCACATCCGAGCTGCCCTGAAATTCTACAATCGTGTCTTGCCCGGCCCCTGGGCCAAAGAGATACGTGTCGTTGCCCCGCCCGCCGAACAACCGATCAGCCCCCAACCCGCCATCGAGTCTGTCGTCTCCCAGTCCGCTCCTAAGCACATCGGCACCGTCACCGGTAACAATCCGATCCATCACGTTCGTTCCGGTGATTTGGTCATCGCCGTCAGTTCCGGTCAGATCGAACCCACCGGCAAGCAGCTGCTCATACCTCAGCGTGCTGGCGTCGGCGAATCGAAACGACTCCACAGTGCGAGGGCCGAACACATGGTTGCGATCAAAACTATCGAGCTGTATCGCATCGCCATTTGTCCCCATGCGAATCAGCAAATCGCTCTGATCGGGATCTGATTGATCGAGAGTGAGATCGAGGCGGAGATCGGCGTATGTGATTCCGGCACCGAACACGATCTCATTCCCCGCGTCGGCCGACGCCATATCCATAATCGTATCGATCCCGTCGCCGACATTGAAGAAGTAGGAATCATGTCCTTCAGCACCCTCCAGTCGATCATTGCCCAACCCACCGCGGAAGCGATCGGCCAGATCGGTGCCTGATAAAAAGTCGTCGAACTCGGTACCATCGATATTGAACCCTTGTGCCACCAGATCAGCAAAGGAGAGCACCGTACCATCTGCGAATTGGAACCGCTCGATCGTCTGGGAGTCAAACACATCGAAGGGAGAGCCTGATTGAATGCCATCTGAACCAGCTCCCACTTTGATCACGATCTGACCGAACTGCGGAGAGAGCGAGACCGAATCGGACGTGATACCGCTACCGAACAGGACCGTATCGGTATCAGCGCCAGAACCGGAATCAAACAAGGAATCAAGCCCATCTCCTATATTGAAGCGGTAGGTATCATTTCCTTCGCCACCGTTCAGCTGATCGTCTCCGGCTCCGCCAACTAGTACATCATCGCCTGCCTCTCCTTCGAGCGAATCATTCCCGGCATCTCCGTTTAGTACGTCGTTGCCATCGCCTCCCCGCAGGACGTCGTCTCCTGTCCCGCCGGAGAACTGATCGAGCCCACTGTTGCCGAGAAGCACATCGCGTCCATCGCCCCCGTCGATCACATTGTCGATCGTCCCTCCCAGCAGCACATCGTCGCCGGCAAGTCCTCGAATCGTGCGGTAGATCTCTTGGCCATCCAGACTGTCGAATCCGGCCGTGCCGACTAGTTCCAATCCATCCGCAAGTAGCTGGGAAGACGTCAACATGGTCCCGTCCGCAAACACGAACTGGTCAACTCCAAGGGATGCCGACTGGTTGGCGGGGTCGAACCATTGAATCTCCACCGCATCACCCGTGCCTCCCAGGCGTAGGACCAGGTAATTAATGACAGTGCCGGGATCTCCCTCCTCCTCTCCGCCTCCACCAGGAATCGTGACTTGTTTGAAGCTGAGACTGAGATTGGCTTGTGAAATCCCTGATCCAAAGACCAGCCGGTTACCCTCTCCTGGTATGTCCTGGATGCTGTCGAACCCGCCGCCCTTAGCAAAGATATAAGTATCCTGCCCTGCCTCACCAAACAGCGTGTCGTTGCCGGCAGCGCCCATCAATACGTCGTTTCCAGCCCCTGCGTTGACCACATCATTACCGGCCCCTCCAAAAATCCGTTCTCCCTGAGCGGTACCGGCGAGTTGGTCGTCTCCCAACCAACCCGAGATGGCCAAACCTGTTGCGGCAAGTTGTGCGTACGTGAGGATAGTGCCATCGGAGAATTCGAATGACTCGATAGGATGCGGCCCATTCAGGTTACCGACTCCAAAGTTCTGGATCTGAACCGCCTCTTCTCCTATCCCTGTGCGCAATACGAGAGAGTCGTCAGGTCCCATCGCTGCGATCATTGCGGTCGAACTGATTCCTGCACCGAACACCAGCCGGTTCCCCTCTCCCGCGGCTTCTTCGATAACATCAAACCCGTCGCCTAAATCATAGCGATAGATATCTTGTCCACCACCGCCGACAAGCGTATCGTTTCCGGCACCACCGACGAGAATATCGTTGCCTCCGCTTCCCCCAATCTGTCCATCCACGTCGCCGACAAGAATATCGTCGCCCGCTCCTCCATCAAGCTCGTCATTACCGTCGTCGCCCCTCAACCCATCATTGCCATCGCCACCGAATATCTGATCGTTGTCCTCTTCACCGAAGATTCTATCGTCGCCGGCATCACCAGCGAGGACATCATTACCCAATCCGCCTTGGAGTTCGTCGTTCCCTTCTCCGCCGAAGATTGTGTCCGCATCTGCCCCGCCACCAAAGAGGTCATCGCCCGCACCTCCGTCCAGTTCATCCAATCCATCGCCGCCGAGCAGGAGATCGTTTCCGTCATCGCCAAATACGACATCGTTGCCGCTTTCCCCATCGAACTGATCGCCCCCCTCTCCCGCAATAATCTCATCATCTCCTGTTCCGCCGAACCCTACATCATTCCCCTCCCCACCGATCAAACTATCGTTCCCTACCCCACCATACAGGACATCTACGCCGGCATCGCCGAGCAAAGTATCATCACCTCCACGGCCAAGCAGGACATCATCCCCGTCGCCCCCTTCCAACCAGTCGGCCCCTTCCTGGGACGAATCCACCCCATCATCGTCACCGGACAACTGATCATTGCCCGATCCACCGAGCAACACATCATCCCCGGCATTCCCATCCAATTGATCATTCCCAGCACCGCCGGTCAGAAAGTCATTGCCGGGCGTTGTAGGATAGATCAAATTCAGACCTTGCTCCGTGTCCCCGACAAGAATATCGTTCCCCTCACCACCATCGAGCACGTCGTCTCCACCATCGCCACTGAGCGCATCGTTGCCCTCGCCCCCTTCCAAGACATCGTTACCGGGGTAAAGCACTCCGGTAAGATATTGGATCACATATTCATTAAAGTTTTGCTCGATGATACGGCCGGCCGTGTAAACGTCACCCCAGAGCACATCATCACCAACGCCTCCAATCAACCGATCATCATTCCCGCCCCCGCCGAGCCGATCGTTCCCAGCCCCGCCATCCAGATAGTCCTTACCATCCTGCGTACTCCGAGGATCAGGGACTTCATGCCACGGCTGGTCAACACGGTCATCAATGTTGTCTCCGAATAACGTGTCATTGCCCGCCCCTCCATCTAGCAGATCATGGCCCCGTCCACCGAAGAAGGAATCATTCCCTCCGTTACCGTAGAACTTGTCATCGCCGTACACAGTTCCTGGAGCATTCGCGTCCGGCCCTGCTCCCCCGATGAGGGTTTGATGATAAAAGCCTCCAGCGGTTCCCATCGCCACCCCAACCGTCGGATCGGTGATCGACGACCAATCCTCGCTATACGTCCCATACCGGTCATCGGTGGTACCGACGAAGGCCTTCACGCCCACTACGCTCTCAATCTGCGTTGTATGTGTGGCCTCACCATTCGCATCCACCAGTGTGGCGGAGAGTGTGACGGTGGCGTCGGCTGACACCCCGTCGCTCGCGACCAGAGTAAACAGCACTTGATCGGTACCCTCCGGCACAGTCACTTGGAATGTCCCATCGGCACCAATGACCTGTGCACCGTCATCAGTCGCGACACTGAGTTGGTCGGCCTGCGGGCCTTGCAATCGCAGAGAGACGCGCTGTCCGCCCGCCCCAGCCGCAAAGGGCAACGACAGACGGAACACTTCTCCAAGTTTTTCTTCCACCGTGGCATTTGCAAGCCCACCCGGCACAAAGCCCGGCGTATGAAACGGATTCGGCCCTATGCCCGGCTGGATCACGACAGTTTGCCCAGCCTGTTGAACGATGGCTTGGGCCTCTTCGAGCGCGGTGCGAAGCGTCGTGGGAAGCGTCCGATCATTGAGCGCCTGGGCATACGCGTTGGTGAAGGGATTCAGATCCGAAAAGTTCAACGTGCGGCCGAGATTGAAAAGAGTGTTCGGCACGTCGTGGAGCCGATCCAGTACTGCATTGCCAATGCCATGCGCCACATCCGTCAGCCAGGGAACCAGTCTGTCCTCAATGAATGTTCCCACTACTCCAACAGTATCCTGGATGCGCTCTCCTACGCTGATCAATGCCGAGCTCACTAACTTCTGGAGTTGCACCACATCCCGCCCCGCCACATCAGCGGCCTCAGTGATCATAGTCAAGGCTCGATTAATGCCATCTCCCGGCAAGGCCAAGGTGTTCGCAAACACGTCGCGGTCAAACTGCAATCCCGCGAGTTGTGCCGCGGCTTCGGCCTGCTCCGCAAATTGTCCGACGCCTAATGCGATGCCCAGCGATGAGGCATACAGGGTCAACCGGAACAGGGCTTCTGCATTACCCTCTACCGTGCCATCGGTGTTGCCGAGCTGCGAATAGTGATTGGCGAATGATTGCGCGAAGGCTAGATCGAGCTGTAACGGCACATACGCCACAACTGGAGTAGTCCAATACGCCGGTTGCCGAATGGTATGCGTGAACAGTCCATTGTCTCCAATGCTCGCAAAATCCACCTGATGACCGATCAGCTGTGTTCCGATCCCACCGACATGCGGGCCACCAAGTAAATGGATGGGGTCACCTTGCACGAGCGGCGGATGACCGATCACGACGTGATGCTCCCCGACCACCACAGAGGTGCGATCCGTAGCTGAAGTCGAACCCCCTAAGACATGCGTGATCCCCGGCGCATTGAAGGTGGTGAAATGGAGTTGCGCGGGATTCATTTGAAATTCTGTATTCGGAACTCCCGTTATCGGATCGGGGAGCGTTCGGGCTATCTCGAGAACGGAGGCAATGTTGTTATTCGCGTTCTCGTCCCGCATATTCGTGTCATTGATGGCCCACTGCACCAGGGCACCGCCCAGACTGTGGCCCACCAGTTCCACCTGATTACCTGCGACTAATTGCTGGGCGAGCCACTGATTGATGCCATTCGGAACAACGCGCAACTCATCGAATTGGGTCTGCCCAATGTCCGTCACATCGGCGAACAGATCTTTGACATTGGTAGCTGTCACTTCTGTGCCTCTGAACACCAGCATGCGGCGGGCATCGTTTGGATCAACAGGCCTCAACGCATAGGCGTACCCACCAGCACCGCCACTGAGTTGTCCACTCCCACCTTGTCCAAATGTTATGTCGAGCACCCATCCATCTGGCAAGGAAGATGCTCCACCATATACTTTCTCTGCGGCGAGGCGGGCTTCGGTTAGGCTCACGAATGCGCTCATGGTTTTATTCCTTTTTGCTCCACGAAGATAAGTTCTCCATTGCGAATCGCACTGACCCACGTTCCACTGGGCGACACCCGAGGCGCGCCAATCTCTCCAGGAAAATTGACTTGTACCAGTTTATCGACCTGTTCTGATTGAGCACTGTACTTCCAGAGACTTGCCACCAGTCGATGTCCGCGCTCGACCATCACCACGTCACCTTTGGCATTCACATCCAGCTCATGCAAACTGAACGGATCCTTGGGGCTCTGCTGAACGCTCACCACTTCTTCCCAACGCTGGTTCTCACCATCCATGCGAAACCTGCAGATCCGTCCCCCAACCGTCAGCTGCCGCTCACCATGATCTCCAGCTTTGAAACAGACACCGAAGAGATACAATCCACGTGGATCCAGCTTGTAATCGACGACTTGATAAGGATCCTGCTTCATTGGGATTTCTTGCACAACCTGATTCGCCAAATCCCGGAGGAAAAACCCGAGTTTCACTACTGTGCCATCCGCCCGCTTCAGCGGCGGCTCCGGATTGGGCACCCATTGGTACGCGCCATCCGTCCCTTCTCGAATCGTTTCGTCCCAGATGTACTTGACAAGAAATCCTTTATTAACGAGCCACAATTGTTTGGTGCCTCGATCGGGGCGCAGACAGACAACCCGGTACCCCTCCTGCACATGAGCAAATTGACAGTCTTGTCGTGCCTGCTCAGAGGATGTGGAGTGCGGGACCTCTCGTTCCCTTAAGGTGCGAGAAAAACTCAGCACGTATTTATTTTGGGTGCTCGCATACTGAGGCACGGCGAACCCTTCAGTCTTCTCGGCCAGGATGATCGGTCGCTGTCCAATTTTCAGCCTGTAGAGTGTGCTTCGTTTTTTATCTACCGCAAGCACATGAAATAGGATGGTCTGCTCCTGACACGTCACATCGCGAATCTGTTTCTGAAGCGTCGGCTCGATGGGCGAGAGGTCAATCCGTCGCAGGTCCTTCGGCTTGGCCGGATCGAGATAGTAGAGCCCTTCCACCACAAACCCTTGTCCCGGAGTTGGCTGATGCCCCTGGATCACAACAAAGTGCGAATCGTCGTACCAACACCCGCCGCCTTTAATCCCGGTGTTGATGATGTCGTAGTCGCTCTTCGCTTCGGCGGTGAGTCCGAACCAGAGTAGGCTCCCTGCGAGGGCCAGCAGGAAAACGACGACGTGTCGCTGTGGACGCATGGCAATCCTTGGTAGATCACACACTCGACTATCAATCATCTCTTTCCTTTCTTAAACTTCCCCCTTCGGCTTCCCAGTCTTCGCTGATCGCAACCCCACCAGCACCTGCTGGATCTGCTGTTGCAAGCGCGCGAGCGATCCTACATCCATCGCGACGCGGGTGACGAGATGCCCGTCCAAGCCTTTCGGTGACGCTTGGCCATTCTTCGCAGCTTTCGCGATGGCAGCCAGCAATGAAGGTTCGATGAAGCCAAAATCCAGATAGGCAATGCCCTGTGAGACGCCGACGCTGGTGTAATTTGCTGCACGTGGGTGAGCAGAGGACTCGGAGGGCTTCAACCGTACATTCAACGCAATGGTGGTGTCTTTAGATTCGTCCATACGTTCACACTCCTTTGTCGTGGATGAGAGACCGTGAAGACCATGACCACACAGGAATAACCAGATGCATTGTGTTCCTAATAAGAATAGTGCGCGAGTCTAAGAGGCTGTCGGTTCGCTGTCAAGAAAGTCCTCATCAAACCGGCTTCAAAACGGGCCGGAGGGAATCTGCCCGAAATTGCCGAGAGGTTGTAACTAGCCGGAAGAGGGGGAATGACTTGAGGTTGCTTGTGCGTCACATCAGGCTGGATCGCGAGATGGTCCTTCGACCGTCACTCAGGACAGGCCCTTTGATATAGCTCTCTGCGAGAACCTCCAGGCGACTTCGCGCTCAAGCTGTCGCGCATCCCACTCCGGGTGCAACAAGGCCAACTGTCCCAGCAAGAGCTTCCGCGCCGATCGCCACAATCCCAACACGATCTTCAGACGTTCAACCGGCGTCTTGCACCACAACACCTCCGCCCTCGCCTCGTCAATGCCTTCGATTTGTCCCCCTTCCCAAGTGGCCTCAGTTATTCCAACTTCCTGGTAACAATCCGCCGCACCGTCCCGCCGGTCCCAGCCTCGGTATCGCATCGAAGCCCGCCGATTCACCATGCCGACACTGTGGCGGATGTGCGGAGGGGTTAACAGAACAGAGGCAGGCTCAACGTGGACAAAAGAGGATTTGGACGGGTATGGCCTTCCTACATCGAGTGTTGTTTGTCAGACAAAGGTTTCCAACTCCCCTCTTCTTTCGGCGTTTTTCTGCTTACATTGCCAATTTTCAGCTTGCTTGACCAACCTCGCTCACAACGCGTTGCGCTCCACGTAGCGGGCGACCGTGAGGAAATGCTCATTCATTTGCACGGGAAATGATTTGAATCGACCCTGGTAGGCTGGGCCAGTGCCGGCTGTCTGATGGTGAGCGTGCCAACGTTGTGTATGGGTCACGGTGATCCAGCGGACCACGTTGGAGAGTTCTCCATCGTGTTTCGGCCAGAGGAGCAGATGCCGATGATTCGGCATCAGACAATAGGCGACGACGCGGATGCCGGTGTTGGCATGCGCTTCCGCCAAAATCTTTTCGAAGGCGATATAGTCCGTTCGTGTCTCAAACAGCGACAGCCATCCGACGCGACGATTCAGGACATGGTAGGCAAGTTCTCCGGTTCACACACCTACTTGTTCCCGCACCAAGTCCACCACCGCACATCATGTACTAAACTGTTCAATCTGTAGGCAAACACGTACATCGTCTATCCTGTAGAAAACATTGCGTTTAGCTTGCAATCGGCCACAAGGCCCTGTGGTTTGGGTACACAGCACCAGTGATCTTCTTCTCGACACTGCTGATATTCTGAGGATTTTCTCTACTCGTCCTCCCGGCGCAGCGGCCCACATCTTGCCTTGCTACCACGGGAACATGATGAATGATTCTGCTCTTCAGCCTTCTCTCGGGTGGCCAAGTCAGTTTAGCAATTTGTCATAGGTTCCTGCACATGAGATGTGCGCATCTCGTTGGGAGAGCCTGTTGTGAATAGAATATGGTAGGTAATATTGGCATGAGAGGAATATCTACATGATCTGGGTGAAAGCAATTGCTACTGTGCTTGTACTGTGGTCTAGTACAGCATGGGGTGCCACGTTGACGTGGGACGCCAGCAGTGGGCCGAACATTGCGGGATATCGCATCTATAACTGCAGTCAGTTACCATGCTCGCCATCAGCCAGCACGGCGACGCTGCTCGCTACATTGGGAGCCAACACCAGTTACAATATTGGAACACCAGCCGTCGTTCAATACTATGTGGCTACAGCGTACAACTCTGCAAACCTCGAATCGAACCCGAGCAACGTCGCCACCTATACCCCAGTCGGGACTTCACCATCCCCTCCACCACCCGGGCCCTCAACATCTCCATCGGTCACGCTGACCGTTCTCGGATCGCCGACTCAGGGTCAGCCTTGGACCGTGCAGGCTTACCCCGCCAACGTGGCAGGGACCGTTTCAGTGGAATACTGGATCAACAACGTCCTTGATCACATAGAGAATGTCGCCCCCTATTGTCCGTTCGACGGCGATGACGACGGCGTACATTGCCTTACGAGATCGAGGCCCTTCGGGTCCTACACCATTGAGGCACGTGTGCGGAGCAATGGGATCGAAGTCACTCGCCAATCTATTACAGTCCAAGCATCCGCGACTCCGCCGGCAACTTCTGGCCCCTCGACAACTTCCGCTCCAATGGTCACGCTGACCGTTCTCGGATCGCCGACTCAGGGTCAGCCCTGGACCGTGCAGGCTTACCCCACCAACGTGGCTGGAACCGTTTCAGTGGAATACTGGGTCAACAACGTCCTTGATCACATTGAGAATTACGCCCCCTATTGCCCGTTCGAGGCCAATGAAAACGGCGTGCAATGCGTCACGAAACTGAGACCCTTCGGGTCCTACACCATCGAGGCACGTGTGCGAAGCAATGGGATCGAAGTCGCTCGCCAGGCCATTGTAGTCCGAGCATCCGCAACTCCCCCGGCAACTTCCGCTCCAACGGTGACGCTGACCGTTCTCGGATCGTCGACTTCGGGGCAGCCCTGGACCGTGCAGGCTTACCCCGCCAACGTGGCTGGGTCTGTTTCAGTGCAATTCTGGATCAACAACACTGTGAATCGCATTGAAGGTTTCGCCCCCTATTGCCCGTTCAACGGTGCTGACGACGGCACGCTTTGTCGTACGACAGTGATGCCCTTCGGGTTCTACACCATCGAGGCGCGTGTGGTGAGCAACGGGGCCGAAGTTACTCGCCAGGTCATTGTAGTCAAAGCAAGTAACCAGTGATCGTGAAAATTGATCTTTCGATCAGAACAAAATAAAAGGAGTACCCATCGTGAAGGCTTCGGTCAGGGAGCACACGATACTTCAGGTCCGCAGCGGTTGATCCTGACACGTCGTGCACCGTGGGACGAGCTACGGGCATTGGGGCGAAGCCGGAAAGCGGAGCGGAAAGCCCAATGACAGCCCATGGCAGCCGCCCGACAGAGCAATTAAGCCGATTCCGCAGTAGACACAATGCAGGCCAAAAACCATTTCCAGAAACACCTTGATAGTCAATGTCTTAAGTTGCCAATTTTGAATTGCGCCACAGTTGAATTCTGTGAAGATCGGCCTCGATAGTTGTACAAGAATTCATTCGGGTTGATCGAAGTATTTGACCGCACCTTGGATTTCAACTGTGGAATCCAGGTTCAATCGGTTTCTAAAACAGACCGGGTGGAATCTGCACGAAAACGCCGAGGGGTTGTAACTAGCCGAAAGAGGGGGAGAGGGTCACGCCGCCGAAGCCGTTGCCAGGACGGCATCAAGAGCTCGGATCAGTTCATCCAGCTCCGCCGACTTGAACAAGCCTTCCGGTCCTCGTGGCGTCAGGTCCGTGAAGGGTGATTTGTAGAGTCGAGCCGGTTCCATCACGCCATGTTCAGTGAGGTGGTCCACGATCAGATTGACGAATTCCAGCTGAAGAAAAGGGAACATTCTACTTTTTCCCATGCTTGCTCCTGCTTCCGAGGGTGGCCTAGTGGACGCAGACTTGCTTCAAGTCCCAAGCTGGCTGCGATCCTCTCTACCCACCCCGCGGAGCCGAAGGGTGTCCCGCGATTCACACTCTGACGAATCTGGGATTCCTCGTTGTCGGTCAAGTGTCTTGCCCAATAGGAAATGCCTTGAACCGCCCTGCCAGACATGCCCACTCGACTCGTAATAGGGGTGATACCGCCGCACGTGGGCGGTCAGCAGCCATTGCACCCATCGACTCAGCTCGCCATCTCGATACGGCCCCAGAGCGAGGTGAAAATGGCTCGGCATCAGGCAATACGCCAATACTCGCATCGGCACACGGCCACAAGCCTGCGCCAGCAACTCAACGCATGCGCGATAATCGCCGTCTCCATGGAACACTTCCGCCCGCGCGTTCCCACGATTGATGACGTAATAGCAGTGTTCCCCGACCGACGCACGGGCAGTCCGCGGCTTAAGCCCCTCAACTCACCGGCTCAGACACTCCGAAAAAGTAGAATGTCCCCGATTCTTCTCTAGACATCGCCCTTGGTGTCGCGCTCCTCCATCGGTACGTGGTCGAGCAGGTCCACCACCTTCGCGAGCAGCGCCGGGGTCGGGATGGTGAAACGCGCGTCCTTCATGTGGTGCGCGTAAGTCGAGTCGCCATTGCCCAGTTGGCGCGCAAGATCGGCGCGGAGGAACAGGAACAGATGCTCACCGACGATGGTGAACATCTCAGCTGGGACGAAGTGTTTGAAGCGCGACCAGCGGTAGTCTTCGTACGGGCGGCCCTTGGAATCCTTCCCTGCCGGGAAGATTCGCCGTTCCATCGGCTGCTTGAGTCGATTGGCCTTGTTCTCCTCCAGCTGGTGCAGGTCATCGAGTCGGCGGATAAAAAGCAGCTACGTGATCTGTTCGATCACCTCCAACGGATTCGAAATGCCGCCGGACCAGAAGGAGCCCCAAATGCGATCGATCTGATTCTTGATGTCACCGGTGATCATGGCTTACCTTGCGAGAGGTTACTCGTTCACCTTCTTCTCCCCCTTGAATGAGAGGACAATCAACGAAGAGGGATACCGCCTTTTCATGAGAAAGGCAATGATTCCGACAGGGAGTACTCTACCGGCCCATACGAAGCCTCCTCAGATTTTTGGGGTTGTTTTTTCTCTATGAGGCGTACAAAATACCGCCGCGTTGCTCATGCTGGTCTAATCATCCACCATCACCAGAGAGGCATAATCGTGAGTCTGCGAAATCTTTTCCGGCTTGTTGTGGCAATGGCTGTGGCCGGTACCGTCGGCCAAGTCTGGGCGTATGACCCGGGTCCTAATCCCAGTAGCGGTGTGGACTC
The DNA here is from genome assembly GCA_011090425.1 of Nitrospira sp. LK70. Lineage (GTDB taxonomy): Bacteria > Nitrospirota > Nitrospiria > Nitrospirales > Nitrospiraceae > Nitrospira_D. The sequence goes on from PHGD01000034.1 coordinate 20,892, forward strand.
TTGTGTCGATGTCATCTTTTCTGCCTTCACTCCTCCTCCCTTCTCCGTCGATAAGAATAATGTGACGGTGGCGCCTAAATCGGAGTTTTCCTTCCTTGCATCCAAGACCGCTCTTTTTCCAAGTATCACGGTGAAGATCAAGGAGGAAAAAGTCCCGGTCACAGTGACTACGATCAACAACGGGTTCCTGGTCAAAGGGAAGTTGCCCCCCAGCATCAAAGGCAGCTACATCCGACTCGACATTTTCGCCAAGGGACCCAACGACTGTGACAAGACCGATGGTTGGCTGTTGAAAGTGGGCAACTGACTGTGAGCGAGACGATCCGGGCAGGGGACTCCCCTGCCCTGGTCGTTGCCCCGGCTCGCGTCATCCTCAAGGCTCTTCTTCGATAGACTCAATCGCATCTCGTAGCGCCGCCACAAAGGCCTCCGGCTGAGCCAGAGCGTTTTCCGTCAATTGAAATTCACTGACGAGCACGCCGTCTTTATCGACCAGCAATAGACGATAGCCCTCTTTCACAAGATTCCTCCGTTCCGGCCGGCAGCGACACGAGAGCCTTCCGGTCTCATTCGATTGAGAAGCCGCGCAATCTGGTCAAGATGAGCTCAGGTTAGAACGGAAACCGAATGCCCAGCTGGACTTCGTTTGGGATGAGGTGTTGTCCGAGCAGGTTTCGCACTTCGGCATTCGAGGAGCCGGAAGAAGAAGAGGAAGCAGATCCCGCAGGATTGAGCGCACGATCAAACTCCGTCGCATACCCACCACCAAACCCTGCCCCGATATAAGGCAAAAGCGTCCGCCCCCCGACTGAAATCGGTTTCGACAGAGTCGGAATATTCCGCAGCACGAATTCGTTCTCCTCCGGCACGATTGCGGACGGCATCGGTCTCGCCGTTGCCTTCGTTTGGGTGGGAGCCGACGAGATCATCCTGTTGGGTATCGCCGGCCCAATCACAGAACCTCCGTCTCTGATTGTACCGGCATAGGAGAGCGGCCCGCACAGACTCACGCTCATCGCGAGACAGATTCCCATGGACCATCTGATGATACGAGTCTGATGCATGAGGCTTTCACGATACCATCTATCCGTCTCCTCTTCAAGCGACTGCCACGGAGCCACGGCGTCTGTCTGATGGGTTGACCGAGCGGTAGATCGGAGGCTCTCCATCAGATTCGCAGATTCGGCTACAGACTTCATCTATTTTCTTGGTGGGTGGAGCTCGCCACGATATGGTAGGCGCGACGCACCGGCGAGACAGATCATCGAGATCCTCTATGCAATCCTACGACATGGTGGTGGTCGGCAGTGGACCGGCCGGCCAAAAAGCGGCGGTCCAAGCGGCGAAACTCTCCAAGCGCGTGGCCATCATCGAGAAGGCATCACAGCTGGGCGGAACGTCCCTCAATACCGGGACTCTACCCAGCAAAACCCTGAAGGACACGATCGAGTACATTCACGGATTGGGACGGCGAGGGTTGCACCACCTGGGCGCCGAACTCACTAAGCAGCTGACGCTCTCGGACCTGATGACACGCAAGGATCAGGTCATCGAGACCGAAGTGGCCGTCATCACCGATCAGCTGCAACGTAACGGCATCGAGATCATCCAGGGCACAGCCGGCTTTGTCGATCCCCATACCTTGAGCGTGGTGAGATCGGATGGGCAGGTCGATCATGTCCATGCCTCGACCATCGTCCTAGCCACAGGGTCACGACCACGCCGCCCCGCGGAGATCCCTTTCGACGACCTGATCGTATGCGACTCCGACTCGTTTCTCCGCACGACCAAGAATCCGGCCAGCATCGTCGTCCTCGGAGGGGGTGTCATCGGCACGGAATATGCGTCGATGTTGGCCGCCTTTGGTATCAGAGTCACCCTCATCGACCGGCGGACTCAGATGTTGCGGTTCTTGGACCAGGAAATCGCCCAGTCGCTTGACGCTCAGATGCAACACAACGGTGTCACGATGCGGCTCGGGCAGGAACATCTGAGCATCACTGTCAAGGAAACAGGACGTCCAGCGGTCCAACTCCCAGGCGGCAAAACAGTAACAGCCGATATGGTGCTCCACACGATGGGACGGATCGGCAATACAGAGGCATTGAATCTCCCCGCTATCGGCCTTGCCGTCGATCAGCAGGGGCAGATCGCGGTCAACACCCAGTACCAAACCGCCATTCCCCACATCTACGCGACAGGCGATGTCATCGGGTTTCCCGCGCTCGCAGCGACAGCAATGGAACAAGGACGTCTCGCCGCCTGTCACGCGTTTCACGTCTCCGAGACGCACGACATCAAGGTGATTCCGTACGGCATCTACAGCATTCCCGAGGTTTCGATGGTGGGAAAAACCGAAGCGGAGCTCGCCGCCGCCGACGTTCCGCACGCCACCGGGAGGGCCTTTTTCCGAGAAATGGCGCGTGGCCACATCAGCGGCGACCTCCACGGTCTCTTGAAGGTGATCTTTCACCGTGCGACGCACGCGCTCCTGGGCGTCCATATCATCGGGCCAGGCGCGACCGAATTGATCCATATCGGCCAATCGGTCCTGACCTACGGAGGAACGGTGGAGTACTTCATCCACAACGTCTTTAATTATCCCACGATGGCCGAATGCTATCGCACCGCGGCGCTCGACGGACTGAATCGGCTGTCCCACCGTCCCCAATCAAGATGACTCCGCACAAGACCACCTCACAAGACATATCCCTTCACAAGCCAACTTTGTAGCAATGAAGACATGTCTGGTTCCTAAATAAATTCAAGTCGTGTTCCTAAATACATGTTGCATAAACTTTCGAACGGAATATAATGCACCCTGCACGGCCAGTCGTCATGATCTACGTGGAGTTGTAGTCATGAGCATCATCGCGACTATCGTCCTCTCGTCTCCCTGCAGTCCCCTGTCTGTATCACCCACCAACGATCTCCGTCTGGAGGTTGTCCGCCACAGGAGGTGCGCCCATGCCCATTCCACGCACGCTTAAGAGTCATCTTGATCGCGAACATGTTCATTACGAGATCTTGCCCCATTCACAGACGTTCCAGGCTCTTGCCGTCGCCCAGACACTCCAGCTACGAGAACAAGAGATCGCGAAGGTGGTGATCGTGAAAGTGAAGGAGCGATTTGTCACGACGGTGCTGCCTGCAACGGAAAAAGTGGATGTTCAGCGCCTACGAAAGCTCTTCGGAACCCACCGCGTCCGGCTTGCGACCGAGGAAGAGATCGCGCAGCTCTTTCCGGACTGCGAATTGGGAGCCATGCCCCCGCTCGGCACACTCTATGGGCTTCCCGTGTATGTCGATCGAGCGCTCACAAATGACGAGGAAATCGTTTTTGAAGGAGGTACCCACTCGGAGGCGATCCGCATGCGGTACTGGGATTTTGCCGCGCTGGTGTTTCCCGTCGTGGCCGAATTTCACCGTCCGACCATAGCGACCTGTTGACCTCGACAACTCGTTATTCGGTTCTTGATTCAACCGCTTCGCCCGCTCTCAGCGCCGCCTTTCGTCACATCCAGCCAGAGGATCGGCGCGACCCTGCGGCTCTCACGCGCATCGCCCGTCCTGTCGGTCATCGAGCGAATGTCAGGTTTTCTTCGCTCAAACCTGCTAGGATGTTCCTGTGCCTGTGGGAAAGTGCCACCCTGTTGTGAAAGGAAATCCATGTTGAAAAGTTCAAAACTCATCGCCGTCTGCATCGTCGCATCGATCATCGGCCTGCCGACCCTCTCGTTTGCGAAGGCGCGAGGATCAGGCGGAGGATTTTCGAGCGGAGCCCGTGGCGGAAACTCATCGATGGGTATCGGTAGCCGTGGATCCCGTACCTACCAAGACAACGGCGCCAAGCCGATTGAACAGTCCACCACCCAGAAACCGTCGGCGACGCCGCCACCGAATGCATCTGGCGCTCCGCCAATGCAGCCGGCTTCAGTCACCCCGTCATCCTGGTGGCAACGCAATCCCCTACTCGCCGGAATCGCCGGTGGTCTGGCCGGAACCTGGATCGGTCATATGCTCTTTGGAGCGACGGAGAGCAGCGCCAAGACTACGGATGCGGAGGGTGCGGAGCCGGGAGCGGCATCTAACTCAGCAGCCAACTCCTTTGGGCTGATCCTCCTGTTGATGTTGGTGGGAGCCGGCGCGCTTTACTATTTCAAAAAAGTCCGGCAGACACCTGCTCCGGTGTTCACGGGGCTTTCACGCGGTACAGCCGCGAGGGGGAGCCTGCTCGACATCTCGTCCAACAACTCCACCGACGGGCCAACAGCCGATCATGCCTATACTGTGACTACCGAAGATAAGGCAGCCTTTCAGCAACTGCTGACCGACATTCAATCCGCTTGGAGCGCCCAAGACGTGGCGGCCTTGAGACCATTGTTGACGCCGGAAATGCTGAGCTATTTCAGCACCGCCTTGGCCGATGACAGCAGTCGAGGCGTTCAGAATCACGTGGAAGGAGTGGAGTTGCTCAAGGGAGATGTGCGCGAAGCCTGGTCCGAAGACAACACGGACTATGCAACCGTGGACTTACGCTGGAACGCCAGAGACTACACAGTCTCCACGATAATCCCACGCGGAGAGCCAGGCTATCTGCTCGAAGGCAGTGAATCAACCGCGACTGAATCTTACGAAGTCTGGACCTTCATGCGCGTACGGAATGGACGCTGGCTCCTGTCCGCTATTCAGCAATAACCTCCGAGGGAAGGCGGCTGACTCTGTGAGTCAGCCGCCGAGCCACTTCCAGAGACAGGGCGTGAGTACATAGGCGGCAGCCGAGACCAGCACCCCCACCACCACGCCCAAAAGCCCTGCCACATAGAGTCCCGCGAATGGCGCCATAAATACGATCAAGAGCATGAACAGGGCCAGCGACGGGTGGCCTTCATAAAACGCCCGACGGGCTTCAGCTGAAAAAGAAATGGAGGAGCTAAAACGATCAGACATGCGGCGAGTATAGACGAAACCCACCATCTCCGTCTCAGTAATCTCGGGGAATGCACACTGCCGTCAGGACAGTGTGTCAATGGAAGACCGGGCCCGAATTCGTTCCTTTCATTAGTGCACAGCATTTCTTAAACTTCTTCCCGCTGCCGCAGGGACAGGGATCATTCCGTCCGATCTTTGTGTGAGCCGAGGGCTTTCGGTGGAGGTCACCAATTTCGAGCCGCGCTTGATAGATCGATCGTCCCAGATGAGCATACTCCCGCATCGCATCAGGAAAGATCTCCATCACCGATTGGGTCAACCGCTCCAGGGTTCCCTTCCCCTTCGTTTCCTGATGGTAGACCTCGGCAAGTTTCGGGGAGGAAAAGAACGTGAGCGTCATCAGCAACGCTCCAAGTTCCTCGTCAAGTTCATCCGGCGTGTACTCGTTCCACACCTCCTCAAGATAGTCGTAGCCGATTGAAAACCCTTGTGCCCACTGACTCAACGGTGCATCGGCACTCAAGTTGTCCATCGCCCACGGTCTCTTTTCGCACCCTGGCGGGAGAGAGACACCCCCGACGGTTCGTTCACGAATACAATCGTTGTAGAGCGCCATCATCGCCTGGAGCACCTGCTCCGCTTCATATTGCGTCTCATAACCGGCATCCTGATCATTGAAGACGAGCGGAATCCATTCTGAGGGTGGAATCAACTCCGGCCCATTCGCCAAGCCGAACAAGAAGCCGGCCAACTGAGGATAGGTCAAGGTGTCCTTGGGACGCAGCGGTGAAGAGAGGAAGCCCGTTAAGAGCGTCGCGTGGGCCTCTGTGAATGGCGGTACCGTGCTCACCATGACGGAGTCAGTCTGTCAGCTGTTGGTAGTGCATTTCAATCTCTCTTTGAGGGTGAACGACGGCAACCGCGACTTGCCCACGAAGGCCGATCTCTTTTCGCCAACGCTGCAGATGCAGTATTTCTGGTCATTCCGTCAAACGGCTGCGCGCGAGATGTCGGAATGCTTCCCAGGCGCAGTTCTACTCCGCCAGGTCGAAGCGTAACCCGCTCGAACCTTCCCCGCGACCGACCGTCTTGCGTCTGCCGATCCACAACAGAGGGTTGCCGTCAAACCAGCGCGCGTATTGAAAGGAGCGGGTGACGCGTGCGCCTTCGCGTGGAATCTCTTCTTCGAAAATGTCGAGTGGGCCAGCGCTGGGTTTCAGGATTTGGCTCAGCGCCGGCTGAGGCTTGAGCGTGCCGTCCTGACGCAGTGTGGCGCCGCGGCGGAAGCGGATCGACTTTTGGCCCGGTTGAATCTGGACGGGGATGAGGGGAATCCAGTAGCCGGGGACTTCCGTCGACAAGCGCCATTTCAAGGCGCCGTCGTTGGGCGGAGCGGGCGTTGCCGGTTGATGGCGGCGCTGTCGGGCGAGGTCGTCCTCGCGACGATTGAGCGGGCGTCCGGAGACCCCTTCCGCGATGCACTCCACGCCCCAGGCCAGATTCGCCATTTCATCACGCAGGAACAGCACCTCGTCGAGCGGCTTGCTTTCCATTGTGCGTTTGAGTGTCGGTGCCAAGAAGAGATTCGTCGGGGTGTCTGCGTTGCCGCTGTTTTTGAACATACGCCAGTGCCTCGAAGCGGGATGGGCGGATTGATCGATCGACGGCACGAGCGTGCGCACCCCGAATGTGTCCGTGATGACCAGTGAGTTGATCTTGCAGATCGAGCCGACGGGAACTTCCACCGGAATCACGAACCAGTCGTTGCCGTAGGTGATGGCGAAGTCGACCAGCAGCATGCGCGCTAAGTCGTCGGGCTCGGCCTCCACGGCGCCAAAATCAACCGATGCATCTTCGAATTCCCACCAGCGTGAGGCAGGCATTCCGCGATATGTCGCGGGCGCCGGAATCGTGGTTCGGGTGATGGGCAGCGGATTCACGTCGGGTTTGCGATCTGCTTCCGCCCCGAGCGTCTCGCCCATCTTCACGTCGAAGTCGTACCAGTCGAGATCGCCTTCGTAATATTCCGATGCCAAGACTCGCTGCGGACTGATTGGAGCTTCCACGGAAAAGGTGTATTCCATGCGTTGCGACGACCAGGCCTCGGCTTGACCCGATGGCTCTCTGAACAAGGCCTCGTACCAGCGTAGGAATGCATCTTTCGGCGCGGCGAACGCCTGAGCATCCAGGGGATCGATCGCCGGAACCGTCGGGAGTGAAGCCTTTTTGAGCTCGGCGTAAAGCTTGACGCCGTCCGGAACACGGCCCGACATCACTTCCAAAAATCGTAGCGCCTCGGCGTCCACATCCGCCGCGGCTGCCGCGCTGCGGGCCGGCAAGGCGAATGCCGCCAGGAAACCTTGATGATATTTCGTGCCGAATGGCGCGCGCGCCAGCAGGCGCAGGAACTGTTGCCCAGCTTCGGCACAAACCCGCAGCCGCGCGAGGGTGCCGGGCGTCGGATGCACGGTCTCCTGCTCGACCAACGTCTCCAACGCAACCTGTTTCGGATTGAACTTCGCCGGTCTCGCCGCGCTGCCTTGCGGCACATAACGCGTGAGCTCGGCGCACTCGGTACGCAGTCGCGCGGAGACGGGCGTGCCGTTGTCGTCTCCCTGCAGCTCTCCGAGTTGCCATTGCCGGGCCAACAGCCAAAGCGGATCGTGAATCCGAGCCTTCAGCGTTTCGCTCTGCGAAGCACCACGGACGTTGGGTTCCAACCGAGACCATGTGGTGATGGATGGCATGATGCTAGTCCCTCTTAAAAAAGTCTGTCGAGACGGTATGGCCTTCCGCATTGAAGGCGAAATACGCGGCGGGGAGATAGTGACTGGTCTCGTCGAGTAGATCAGGAGTCACCGCACGCATGTGGACCAAACTGACGGTCTCGCGCAGCACTTGTTGAAGCCACGGGATCGTCCAGAACGCTTGCTCCATCGGATTGGGATGAACGGCCACCAAAATCGCCTGAGCTGCGACAGAATCCGGCTGGTTATACTGGAACACCACGCCGGTGGTTTCATTGGAGTTGGGCACCACCTCGACCCATTCGTCGATCAGCAGGCCGGCGATGGCAGGCTGCGTGAAATCGATGGCTTCGGGCATGTGCACGATCAGTGAGAGTCGGCCTGAGGGAATCGGCGTGCCGGACGTTGCAGGCAGGCCGACCCAGCGATCGCCATCGCGTTGTGGAAGCTGCGCCACTTGCAGCGTGAGTGCGTCTCCGTTGTTGAGGGCTTCAGCATATTGCAGCGCGTCGTCGAGTCGTGCGACGCCCTCGCGGACTCGCGCTATACGCTGATGGAACGTCACGACCGCAAGCGGGTCGCCGTCCTGAAGCGCGGTGCTCGCGCCCAACGCTCGTTGGATTTCGAGCAAATTCGGCGGACGGAAGCGTGACAACACCACGAAGCTATTACCGAAGAGATGTTTCAGCCGCTGCGACGGATCCGTCGCAGCATCGGCCTTCGCCAGGCGCTCCGTGGCTTCACGGTCGATGGATCGCGCTTGGAACACGAGCGTCTTCAAGTCCGCTTCGGTCTGGCCGACCGCCGACAGGGGGATGGCTCCCGGGATACCGAACAGGGCAATCGTGTGCATCGCGGATCGCAGCGGCGCCAGCGTGGTCGGCGTAACACCGGCCAGCGCCGTGTTCAACTTGGTCTCCAGCTGACGGAGCGATGCCAACGCACGATCTGCCCGCGCCTTCAAGTTTGCCGAATCGGGAATGGTCGGCGAGTGAGCGACTGCGGCGGCATTGATGTCGCCCGCACGAAGTGCGCGCCCCCCGCTCAACAGATTGCGCACCGTCCGCACCACTTCGGTGAATTCCGACCAACTGACATCCGTCATGGACCATGAGGGATCCCGCACAGGATTGAGCCGCAGCGTTTGTGTCGCAGTGAGGGACACCTTTCGCCGCGCTGCAAAAAGAAACCGCTGCTCAAGCTCCGAAAGCCGCGAGTCTTCGCTCGCTTCCTGTGCGTGAATCACGTCGATCGGCGCGAGCTTCAAGTCCTTCAGTCGAAACTCCTGTGTATCGACGACGACGCCCGTCGTGCTGGTCACGCGTTCAACCACGCAGCGTACCTTCACGGGATTGCCCAACAATTTCGCCGCCCACGCGTTGAGGAACGGCTCGGCCAACGACCGCGGGGTCGGCGTCCAGTCTGCGATGGCTGCCGGAGTGCCAGGAAGCAACGCCACCACACGATGCGTGAAAGCGGAACCGGTCCGCGGCGTGCGGATCACTTCCAGTTCCGGCGGCGGCGCTTCGCCGCGCTCTAAGGCGTCGAGCGTGGCGGCGGCGCGGCTGGGATTACCGCGCACGACGTGATAGGCGCTCTCGGCCAACAAAGCATCGCTCAACGCGTCGACGCTGTCGGCTAACGCATCGATCTCCACATTCACAATGGGCGGGACGGGGAACCCTGCCCGATTACCCACGACCTGGAGGACACGTGGCCGCGCATTCGGCTCGTTGATCTGGCGCAGGAGGTTCAGTCCGTCCACCACATGGTTTGTCGGGACGCTCTCCACCGCCTGCCCGTTCTCGTCGACGCGCGTGGCGTTCATCGGCGCTTGTTCGCGAAACGCCGCGATGAAGCGATCGAGCCCACGCTCATGCAGCCCGCGCTCGAAGCGATAGCCCAAGAGCGCGCCGAGCGGTTGTCCGGACCGCACCCCATCGAGCAGGTGTTGCGCCCTACGAGCGCGCTCGGAAGAAAGATCAATGGCGAGTGGATCGTCTTCCGGATCGGGAGTCCGGCCGAAACGCGTGAGATGCCCGCTGCGCAGCACCGCCACGGTGGCTGCATGATCGAGCGACGGCGCGTGAACGAAGCCGGGATCATGAGGGAATCCAAAGATTGGTCCTGGCTCGTTCGGTGGGGCCGTCACCTCGGTCCGCGGCGGTCCTGGCTGCAGGTTTTCAACCCAGCCATAGCCTCCCAAATACACACCCGCCGGATCCCTCTGCCGCATATTCTTGAGGCGTTTCGTTGCGAACGACGTCACCCAGGCATCCAGGCGATGCGACGTGAGATCGAGTGTGCCGCGCATCAACATCGACAACTTGTGGGTCTTCAACCCCTTCAACGCCTCGAGATTCTTGCGGAAATCCTGCACGTTTTTGTCGGGAGGCTGAGTGAACGGCTGTCCAGTGTGCAGGGCTGCGGCAATAATGCGGTCGAGCGGCGTTTCCATCGGGAGTTGCGAGAAGCGGACGTGCTCCGGCTCGGCCCGTAGATGCGGTTCCCGACCGAGCAGGCGCGCGGCGGCATTCGCGTATTCGACCATCATCGAATGACGCAGCAGCAGATACAGTAGGCTGAATGGAACCGGAATAGACGCGTGTTGGAGTACGGCATCGAGATCCGGCGCCTTTAACAGCTGATCGATGTAGTTGAAGGTGAAGTCCGCGGTCGCCGATGCCTGGATCAACGGCAGATTCAGGGAGGAACGTGCAGGATCGCATACCGTCAGTGCCGCGCGCGGCGTGACACCGCGAAGTCCCGCGATCAGCCTCAGCGCCGAGAGCGCCTGCGAGCTTTGCACTCGATGCCAGACGTCGGGTGTCGGGGTCCGCAAGAACTCAAACAGTTCTTGGGTGTAGAAGAGTCCGAAGATGTTCCGAATGGAGTAATCCGTGGACAACCCATCCATCGCAAAGACTTCGCTGAAGTCGATGTCGGGATCACTGTGATTGCCCATGCGCGCCGCCGTCCGGCTTTCATCGCTCCAGTAGTCTTGAAGGCGGCGCATCAATTCCACCACAGCAGCGTCCTTTGAGGCCGTTTTTCCATCTTCAGACGTGGCGCCCCACAAATCGAGTGCCGTGACGGGCAGGACACCGTACGGTTGCTTGCCGACGCGGATGGTGGGAAGTGGTCCACCGGCTCGCACATGATCGACAAAGTGTTGTCGCGCCCATTCCACATTCACATCGATCAGGTCTTCAGGAAACAGGCCGGACGGATCGCCGTTGAAGAGGCCGAGCCCTATCATTTGTTCCAAGTAGTAGCCCCAGGTTGACGGCCAGAGCGCGCGATTCATGTCGCGGGCTTCACGCTGCTCGTGCGCATCCGCATTGTCTGTGCGCGCCAGCAGCTCTATGGGAAGCCCGAGGGCCTTCGAGAGCTCCTCTCCATCCGATCCGTCTCCTGCCTGGAACTGAGGGGCGCCGAGTATCAGACGAAAGCTCTTGTCCTGTCCCGGATCGTCGGTGCTGAAGCCGGATGCAACGTCTTCCGTGTTGTTGGTCGGCGTGCCTTGCGTGACGAGGCTCAAGCCGTCGGTGTATTGATGTGCTTCGATCAACTCCTTCAGCCGAGCCGCCGACGCTGCGCTATCGAGCGATTTCTTCACACCAAAGACCAGGAGCAGGTCGATTTTCGGAGCCGCCGTCGGCAGCTGCAGGCGCAGCCCCATGCCGAGGCGCTCGGCTTCGTCGAAGTCAACCATCCATTTCATGCCGTCATCGATAGCCAGCCTGTCGTCGCCTTGAAGGACGGTGGCTTGAGGGTTCGGTCCCACAGGCAGAATGTCCGGAATCAGTTGCCCGGCCACGGTCACGGCGCCTGTGCCCTGCACGAATGCGGTCGCGATCCACTGATCGGGAAGCACCGTGGTGCGTGGGGCGCGAGTCCAGGTTTCATTGTTCTGCGTATCGAGACGCACCGGCGGCGAGGGAAATTTAGGCGGCTTCGTCGGACGCTCCGTGGGATTGGTCGGCATCAGTTGACGAACCACCCATGCCGCACGTTCCACGCCGTAACGCTCCGCAAGTTGCCGCCACGCATCCTTTCGCGCCTCGTCCGTGGCCGCGTTCCACAACAATCTATGGAAATGCTTGCCCCATTCGACTTCGTCTGCAGTGAGCTCCGGCTCGTGCGTGTCGACATGAATCTTGTCCGGAAACACACGGATACGCAGCTCTTGCCCGAAGAAGCGGGTCTCCAAGCGAACCGGAAACAGTACGAGCGGACGATCACCATTTATCAGCAACGGGTCCGGCATGGAAATCCTTCAAGGCAACATCTGTCGGGCAAGGATCGCAATACGCACCGGCTTCTGCAGCGTGATGCGCGCCATATGTGCGCCATTCGCTCCCCACTGCGCTCCGGGCGGATTGGCCGAAGTATCGGGAAGCGGCGGTGGCGGCCTATCGGGCCTCACGCCGACTTTCACATGAACCAGCTCCCGCAGTTCGATCACCGACTGTACCAGATGCCGCCAGGTCAGTTGATTCCAGTCCGTGACACGTGGCGGCTGCGGATTGAGATCTTTCGGCATGTCGAGTCCGAAGTCAGGCTCGCCGGGCTGTTGTTGGATCACGAAGAACCATCCGGGATCGGGATCGATGCCTCGTGCCACACTGGCCGTCAGATCGAAGCCGAAGAACACCACATCGGGCGGCGCCGAGCCACGGAACAAGGGGTAGCGCTCCTGCGTCGTGAGTTTGGGATTGGCAACCGTGCCCGTGGCTTTTGCGGCGTAGATCACGGCGTTGGGATAGCGTCGAAAGAGCTCCCCACGCACCAACAAGACCAGTTGGTCTGGGTTTCCGGAAGCCGAAGGATTGCGGCCGAGCGGACCGTTCCAGGTGTGAATGGGCTGCATGAATTCCTGCTGCGCTGAACCGCGCCGATTCCAGAAGAAGCGGAAGTAACTGCCGCGCCGGTCCGTAGGGTACTCGCGCCAGAGCAGCTCGCGACCCATCTCGTGATTCAGGCCGATCATGAAGGCTTCGATGAAGCGCGAATTCGGCTGCACCAACGTGACGCTGTTGGGCGGGACATGTTCAAGCCCCGGCAGGAGGAACTCCGGGGCGAGCTCCACGAGGCGCTCGGACATCGGCGCCGGAAATTGTGGATGCGCCAGAATTTGCTCTTCGTCCGGAACGGCTGCAACTCCTAACCCTCTCCTGGTCGATCCGGCCGACAGATGCAGCGGCTGTAGACGTCCTTTCAGCGATCCCACGTCGGGAACGCGGAAATCGATTTTGCCGGTGACTCCGATACGCACAAGCTTCGACAAATGCGCGACGGCAGCGTGGCGAAATTCCGCCATCAGTGTGGGCTCGCGCAGCCCTCCGTCATCGACGGCTCGAAAAACATCGCCCTGCGGCCCACGGATCGTCAGCACGCGAGGCCGCACGGTGGAATTGAAGTTGGCAGGCACAAGTCTCGCCTGATCGATCTGCGGGGTATTCGCAGCATCCGAGACGCTCTTGATTGTCGCCATACGGCCGTCGACGTTTCGTGTCGGAGGGGCAATCACGATCCGGTTCACCGGCGGCAGCGTTTGTAGAAGTTTCACCATCGGACGTGCGAATGTTTGAGTCAGGACAACCGCCGGTGTCAGCGCGCGCCGATTGATCGGCCCGCGGGGACGCGCAACTCGTCTCAACGCTGCGGACTGGAATCCCGGCGCCTCCGAACCGCTCAACTGCCACGCCACCGTACGCTGAATGTTGGTGTCTCCCACCTTCACCGACACCGCGACTTTTGCCAAGCTCGATCCCGTGACCTGCAGCAAGCCATCGTCTTCAATCGGTCTGACGTGGCGTACCCAGGTTGCCTGACGCGTGACCGTGGCCAGCTGCCTTCGCCTCCGCTCTTCGTTTTCTTTCTCGATCGCATCCACCTGCTGCCAGGCCGAAGCCATGAGGTGTTCCTGGTCCTCTTGCACGATGCGCGTGCCGAAGCTCGCCGCAATGCGATCTCGCGGATCCAGGTTAAGGTCGTTGATCCAATGCTGCGGCGTAACGCCCACTTCAACACGGTCCCTCGGCGGATAGGTCGAGCCGTAGATGGGCGGGGCGACGATGGGGTCCTGAGACACCGGCTGGTTCAACGCATCGGCGGGCGCATTTAAGATTTCCGCCAGCTTTCCTTGCAACGTTTGTGACACCGGTTGCGGTTGGGCCGTGATCGGCTCCGGCGGCTTGAGGATGCCCTTCATCGCAGTCACGCCGCCGGAAGGAAGCCCGAATTCCGGCCTGGTGAGATCGAGCGGTCGCGTTCCGACTTTTTCTGGGAGCGGCTGTGGCTTGAGGTCGCGCACCAAGGATTCGAAATCGCCTTCCGGCCCGGTCGTGAATTCCCACGAGTACAACACGGGTAACTGGAAGGGCGCCGTCGGCTGATCGAGACGCCAGGCCGGCTCAAGCTTTTCGAGCTCCTCCACGGCGACAGGAAGTCCGAGAGCGGCTTTGCGTCCGACTTCAAACGCCGGCACCACACAGGCCATATAGGCCACATCCGGACCGAGACGCCGTGGACAGATGAGCCGTGACACGGTGCGTGCCGGAGCGGTTTCGATGGCACTCTTGAGAATGGGCACCGTATCGGTTGAGGAGCCTACAACCTGAGCATGTGCCCAAGCCCACGATTCTTCGAGGTCGGGCAGATCCTCCGCCAGAGGGCTTGTGAACTCGAGTACCGACAGCGGTGATGTGTCGGTTCGGCCGAATGTGACGCTTGGTTTCTTGCGCACCACGACCAGACAGATCCAGGGCCGCAGGCGCTCCCCTGCGCCGGCCTTTGCAGGAGTGAAGAGCCATGGGAAATCGGGCCGATCGAATTCGACCAGCGGGAAGAAATTGGATTCACAGTTCGTGGTCTGATGGCGCGGCTGCACCCGAACGATCTGACGCGGATCGATCGCCGTGACATCGGCAGGGCCGTAAAGACGAACATCACGAGCAGGCACATTGAAGTTGGTCAGCTGCACGCTCACCGGGAGCGAAACGTCGGCGCGTTGCGCGGAGCCTAGGGAATCCGGCGTCGTGATGGCGGAGGCAGCACCTTGCCGGACCCACGGTAAGAAGTGTCGTACTGCATGGTCGGCCATAGTAACTGCTCCTTCCTGCCCCTGCTCAGGCGTGGATGCCACGCCGCTTCGCTACCGCCTCGCGACGACTTGGAAATTCGCTGCGTCTTCTTTATTCAATCTCTTCAACGCATCTCCAGCTTCGAGCCTTGTCGCGAAGGTGGTCGTCCCTTCGAGGTTGGACAGATCGATCTTGGATTTCACCGTAAACGTCTTCGGTTCCGCGAGCGACGAAATCGCCGCCGCGCGATAGCGGAATGCACCTAGACGAGCGGTGTCGCTCATCCCGACCGCGCTCCATTCCGAAAACCGCTTCGCCACATCGAACAGAACGGTCGTGGTTGTCCGTGGCTCTTCGGGCGGACTCGGGATGACGATATCCTCAAAATCCGCAGCAGCCTGCACCGGCGTTCCGCAATCCGCTGCATTGCTGCCGACGCTGACACCGGCGGGCAAAAGCTCAAATGACGGGCTCGACAGTTTTTGGTCCTCGGACAAGTCACGAAACTGCGCCGGTGCGAAATGATCGCGGACCAGATCGCCGGCCAGCGGCGTCAGTGCGACGGCGCCCACCACGATCTGCTGGATACGGAATTCTTGCGTGCCGCCCACTGGACGCGTATTCCCAAAGCGCGAAATCGATGTGTTGAGCGGCACCACACTTTGCTTCACCGTCAACGTGCTCAGCGGATGAATGCGGACCGCACCGGCCGGGCCCTCTCGTAGGCTCACGAGACGCTCGCCGGTTCCCGGCATCACCGCGTTCCACGCTGCGGCGTCGGCCAACGCAGTGCGCAGTAAGGCCCCCACGTCGACAGGTGCAGGCAGCGGCGGCTTTTCGCCGGACACCAGCGTGGCGTTGAACGACACGGTGAAATCGACCCACCAGATTTCGAATGTCGCTTTACCCTTGACGTTCAGCGGACGCGGGCCGGAGAGCTCACCCGCAAAGCTGACTTTGAACAGATTCGTCGAGCCGGCTTTCAACTGCAGTGATGCGTGCAACGAGGCGATGAAGTGGAACGGATCGAACTGAATCAGCACATCGTACCCGGCTTGACCCGAGATGCTGAACTTCGATTTCTTGGCGAACAGCTCGGCACGCGCGCCGAACTGCACCGTGTTCGACGTGATCGCGAAGTAGGACTCGCAACGGATCTTCAGATTGTCCGAGTCCGCGAAGACGATCGCCGCGCGTTGCATGCGCTCCAAGCCCGGCGGTGGGACGAAAGCCGGATGCAAGCCACCGACCGAGAGGGCAAAGAGTGGCTGGTTGCCCCAGCTCAGGCGCATGCGCATTTCGCCCGTGATGACGAAGCGATCGACGAGACGTGAATCGAACAGCACCGCGTCCAGAAACGCGCGCTGTTGGTCGAAATCTACGCCGCCGAAGATGTTCATCCGCAGACGAACCAGATCCAGATCTTTCTTCGGCAGGACAGCCGATACCTGCCCCATGATGAGAAATCTCGTCCGCACGCCCAGCTCGAGAATCAGCGCCAGATTGATGGTGATCAGCGGCGGTGTGCCCCAGGTAATCTGTGCCACCAGGCCGAACAAGTAGTGATCGCGCGCCACCGGAAAGAAGGTGCGAATGACGCTCAGATACTGCGGCGCGTTGCGGACCAGGTCCTTCGGCGCGAGCACGGCGTTGAGCGTGTCGGCGCGCACGCCGGCCTGCACCGCCTCTTCATTGACCGTACGGTGAATGCCCAACAGGCCCCCGATGCCGGTGAGCATGAATCCGAAGCCGATGGGAATGGGCTTGAAACCGTCCGCAGTGATGATCACGAGCAGCGAGAAGCCGCCTCCTGGTATGTTCGTGTTCAGCAGACCCAGAGCCGAGAGCGACGCGAAGCCTTCAATCTCCAAGTGCAGAGCGCCGGCGTATTGCGAGTGTTCGCGATCGAGATCCAAGAAGCCGCCGCCATGAACGACCTTGCCGTCGATGTCCAGGCCGATGGCCTTCGGTGGCTGGAAGCCTAGATCCAAATCGAGGAAAGTCAGGTTCGCGTCAGGCTTGGCGAAATCGGCGGAGATCGTGAAGCCCATCTTGTCGAAGCTGGCCGTGACCGGACCCAGTTGCACATCCGCGGCGAGTGTCGCGGCCAGAGTGAGTTTGGCGTTCCCGTTCTCCGATTGTGGCGTGAAGCCGATCGACAGAAATTGAATCCGCACAGGCCCGAAGGTCTTACCGACAGGCGTGATCCGATTGAGGTCAGCGTCGTTATCGGGATCGCCGTCGGCTTCGCGAGCCAGGCGGGCTCTTGACGGTGCAGCGAGACGCGGCAACGCGGATGGAGGCGGCGGGTTGGTTTGCGTGATGACGTTGCCCTTACCGCCCTCCAGAAAAAATCCCCGCTCCGTCGACCATCCCAGCCCAAGGTTCAGCGGAATCTTCTTCTCGCCCGGCAGAATCTGCGACAGAAACCCGTTACCGGACTTGTCGAGATCCAGCACCAACTCGCTCTCACGCGATAGCGCCCGCAAGCCTGCAACCGCCGGAGATAATTCGACTTCCGCCTCAAACTTGCCGAATTGCAGATGCGAGCCGTCTTCCTTGCCAAGCCGGTAGAGCGGCGCTTCTGCA
Source organism: Nitrospira sp. LK70 (assembly GCA_011090425.1). Lineage (GTDB taxonomy): Bacteria > Nitrospirota > Nitrospiria > Nitrospirales > Nitrospiraceae > Nitrospira_D. The sequence goes on from PHGD01000034.1 coordinate 38,248, forward strand.
CTGCCGCCTTCGAATCCGAACTTGATGCTCGGCTGTCCCGGTCCCCCGACGCTGGACTTGGAAAACTCGTCGAGATGAAAAAACAAGTCCCCGGCCGTCACAGACGGCGTGACTTTGAACCGCCAGTCTTTGTTGAGGGGGACGTTGATGGTCGCGCCGAACTCGAACGAGACCATCAAGCCAGGACCACCGTGAATCTTGGGTACGAACAGCAACGTGACCGTGCCGTTCTTGTCGAGGGCTTTCTTGGGGTCGGCTGGGTCGCGCTCCTTCCAATTGAAGCGGAGCGAGAACGTGCGCTCAGATATCTTGTCGAGGAGCGGCGTGGCAGAGCCGGGCGCTGGTTCCCATCCGTAGAGCGGCTCAATGGCCAACGTCGAAAGATCGCCGTCATCCTCACGAGACGTGGAAGGGGTCACGCCGAGGAATTTCAGGATGACGAGGGTGGCGGCGAGCGGAATAAACACGTTATCGGAACGCATGCGCGCTTGCTGCTCGTCATCGAGCAAGAATCTTCGGTTTTTAATGTCACTAAAGATCGTGACAAAGCGGTTCCACACCACATGCGGAATCGTGGCGGTGAGCGGCTCTTCCAGAAAGTCAAGCGGCTGCGCGGACCAATAAACGATGGGATAGTGCAGCCGCAGATAGTCCACCATCAAGATGTCGATCAGACGGTGGACCAATTCCGGAATGTTATGGATGCCCTCGACATCCAGCGCTTTCACGAAGTTCGTCAGCGTGGTGAAGACTTCCTTGATATCGCCGAGCGCCTTCTTGAAATCGTCGAAGCTCGGATCCTTGGCATCGCGATAGGCGCGGATGTTGGCGAGATTCTTCTCCGGCAGCACCAGCTTCGCCGCCTTACTCGAAGACAGGCCCAGGACCTTGCCGAGATCCTGGGCGTGCGCCGTGGAAACCTCTGCTTCGACGCTGATCGTCTTGCGATACTCGTTGATACCCTTGATCTGGTGCTGCGGCAGCGCCTGTCCCACGGCAATATTCAGCGGCAACCCCAGATCGATGAGCACCTCGGCGCGGGCCGCATCGTCGTTCAAACGGTCGGCCAGCCACTCGTAGAATTCACCAACCTTGCCGACGACGGTCTGCAAGATATTCTCGACGCTCATGGCTGCCCTCGTAATACAGGCCGCTTATCTGACGAATCCCCCGTAAGTCTCGCTTTATGCATGGTGAACGGCTGGTGATCTTCCGACGCATTAGGCAATTCATACGGAAAGACCGTGCGCAGTTCCTGGATCGCGTGCAGCACGTCTTGATTCTGAACGTCCTTGAGGATCTTGAAATGGATCAACCCCAGATTGCTGCCGATACAGAGCTGCCTGCCGTTGCGCATGACGTCGAAGCTTCGATGGTGGCGCGCGACCAGACGACGATAGGCGTCGGCGAAATTGCTGCGGAAGTTGGGATTCGGAATCGGCGTGGTCACGATATCGATCCCCGCTGATGGAGGCTTCGCTGCCTCTGGGCGCTCTTTGTCCGGCTCATAGGGCTGACCGTTGAATTCCGGCCGTTCGTCGAGCAACACGTTGATCCGCCACGACCAATCAGGCGGCGTGGTCGGCTTCACGGCTGTTCCCTCCGGCCACCCGTAGGCAGGAAGCAACATAGGGGCTTCTTCCAGCCGCGCCCGTAAGGCCGGAACCGCCTGCTTCGCCTTGTCATTGAGCACGTCGGCCTTCGCGTTCCAGCCTAGACGCTCGGCGTTGATGTGGGCGCGTATGAGCTGCTGCGCACGAGAGAGACGCAGATCGATATCGCGCAAATACTCCGGCAAGACCTTCTTGAAGCCGCTGGACGTGAATTGCACGAAGCGGCAGGGATTGCCATCGAGATCGGTGTTCTTCCAGTAGCTCATCGCTTGCGCCGAGCCGTAGTGCACGTCACCGGAAAGCAGGACGACTTTGCGGTAGGGTTCCAGCCGCTTGAGCAACGCCTCGGTCGCTTTCGGATCGAATGCCCACGCTTCAATCGCATCGGGATTCGTGCCGGGCATGCCACGCAGATTTTCGTTGCCGTTGGCGATGGTCTCCTTGACATCGAAGGCGCGATAGGCCAATGGCGCAATCAGCTCATCGAACATCGGCGGACCGAGCACCGGCAGCGGCGCAACGACAATCAGCACTTCTTTCCCTTCCGGCAACGGACCGGCTGGAATCTGTTTCTCGATCGCGTCGAGAATGATGTTCGTGGGCGGCCCTCCGCGAGTGACCCAGTTCCGCTGTGTGCGGTTATCGAGAGCCAGCACGAGATGCCTCGTGCCCGGCACCGAAAAGTGCCAGGACAATTGATCCTCGAACTTCGTCACATCAACCGTACGCCGGTTCAAACCAAAGAGCTGCTCGATTTCGTCATTCGCAGTTTGCTGCGTCGTCGCAGTTGAGGTGGTGGAGTACAGCTGCGACGCCAGTTCCAAGAGTCTCTTCGGCTTTCCTTGCAGGTACTTCTCGGGATCGTTGCCCCAGCCTTGAAACAGCGCGAACGCCAACATGCCGTTGCGGACACAGGCACGGCCTAAAGGATTGGTCATCACACGATCACGCCACATTGGATTTAAGTTCCAATCGTCGGTGACTTCGTGGTCGTCCCACATCATGTAGGTGGGAACGTTGGACATGGCACGCCGGATCTTGTGTTGATTCTTGAGGGCATCGAGGCAATTGTCTCGGCCTCGATCAAGAGCGACTTTGTACAAACCCCCGAGATCGTCCTTGAGCTGCTGCATGAAGTCTTTGAACTTGGCGAGCTCCTCCGCTGTGAGCCCATCCGCAAACATATAGACCTTGGGAAATGTGCCGCGCACCGGCGATCCTTGCGTCGGCAGTTTGCCGGATTGTAACGTATCCGTATCGAGTGGGTCTCGCACAACAGGATCGAAATCATCCTTCTTCTTGATGGTCGATTTCAGCTCATCGGCGGTGAGTGTCTTGAATGCGAAGTCGGTGAACCGACGAAGCAACGCGTCGGCGATCTTGGGTTGATTCTTGTCGTCGCGACGGCGGAAGAGCGGCAGCACGGTGTCGGGAACCTTGGCGTTGTAGTTGGTGCAAAACTCCGCGATGCTGTCGTCGAAGTCTTTGATCGCGGCGGGCCGCCACAACTCATTATTCCAGGCAAAGAGATACATCGCCGCCAGTTCACCGAAGGACAACAGATGGGAATGATTGTCGACCGTCGTCATTCGCGCTTCCGACAGCACGAGATTCTTGCGCATCCCCACGGGAAAGTTCTTCTCGTCCGCTGCGCTGAACTTGGCCGCTAGTCCGTTAGGCTCGTTGGTCGGCAAGAACTCCCGTTTGGCCAATAGCTCTTGGCCAAGGGCGATCATCTGAGGGAGCACCCGCCGTTCCACATCGTCCGCATAAATTTGATCGCCGGCAAGGAGGAGTTGATGGATGCGTTGGTTCGGGTTCTGGAATTGCTCCTTGATCAGATCATCGAGCCAGGGAAGCGCGTCCGATAATCCCGCCACCTGTATGCGGCAGGAACCGTGAACGATCTTCAAGTCGCTAAGCTTGTCCGGCGGAAGGGCGAAGCTGGGCAGCTGATCTAGCGCATAACCCAAGGCGAGCCTGCGCTTCTCGACGGGTGTCGTGCTGAGCACATCGTCCTTGAGCAAGTTGAGCGACTTCAGGTCCTTCAGCGGACCGCCCGTCTTTTCGGTGAGCGAAATGTTGTAGGAATAGATCTGCCCGGGCTTGAGCACATCGGGGCCGGTGAGTTTCATCATCACGACGGCGATGTGCAGCTTATCGCCGATGGCGATGGTGTCTGCCTTATCAGCGTCCCGGCTGAACTTCGGCGTGTCGCCGGCCTTCGCGAGCCCATCAAACAGGGACAGCTGCACTGAACAAGCTTTGCTCAGTGCAACCCAAACAGAAACTAACCCAGGCTCAACCCTGCGAAGAATCGGACCGGACAGAATCAACGGTAGTTCCACGGCGAACCTCGTGTGAAGTCCGATCTGCGTCAACCGTTAGGCACCGTACTCTCGTACGTCACGGTGCGAGCGTATACACCAATCGCTGTCCGCCATCAAGGCAAAAGATACGGCTCGCGAAATCATGGAGGCTCTAGAACAATTAAACGGCCTGTTCCACCAGGCGATCTTTGTCCCTTCCGGTGCCGCGCCTCCCTCGCAACCCACCCGCCCGCGTTGCTGGTTGTGCCAACGGCTGCCTTGTAGGCCAGAGCCCGCGACGGCTGATGTGTCGCCGAAGCGAGGTTGATGTCATGCTGGATATCCGTACGGCCGGGCTGGTAAAAGAAGGATGGTGGTGATCCGGTGGTTGCTGACCTATCGTGAAAGGAATGTTGCCTGATGATGTCAACACTCAGGGGCACACAGCAGCTCAGTCGCCGCGCCTGCCTTGCGACGGCATTGCTGGTGACGATCGGCATCGTAGCTCAACCGGTACAGGCCGCAGACGGAAGCAAGACGAAGTTCACGCGCATCTCGACTCAGTACATTGCGGCGTTGGGCGATCCAGGTGCGACCTCCGGACACGGCGCGCAATTGTGGGGTCTGTGGCCATTGGACCCAGGTCCTCGAGGCGTGAAGCTGAACCGCTATCAATCACTAAAAACCTCCGATGGTGTCGCCCCGGCGCGCTGGAAATTCGACGAGACGGACTGGTGGCTGGAGGAACATGGCTTGATCATGGAGCAACCGACCGTTCCACTCCCTCCCGGAAAATATCTGGTCACGGGCGCCCGCAAGGTGACGGCAGTGCTGACTATTCATCCCGCCGACAGCCATGGCGACAGGCGCTGGGAGCTCGATCAAGGCGCGACGCTCTACGACGTCACCCACCTGGCCTGCCGTTCCGCGCGCTATACCCCGACGACGGGGGGTAATTCGTGCTCACCGGCTCACGCGAAGGAGACGGCATTTCCAGTTGCCCCAGGGGGAGCGATGCCTCCGGTCGAGGGCTGCACGAAGCAGGACTATGCGGTGCTCATTGTGATCGGCGTGGGCGTGGAAGACTGAACGCCGGTGGCGCACCAACAGCTTGCGCGGCGAGCTCAGTAATAACTTCCCGATGCATCTTCTACTCCTACGTTCTGTTTTATTTCCGGAATTAGGAAGCGGATCCTGGTGAGGTCTCCTTCGCTTTCTTAGCCTCAGGAGAGAGTGCCGAGAAATATTCGAGGAGGGTCCGGTGGACAAACATATAACCACCACCTACCTTTTTTAGAAGGATCAGTTTTGCGCAATGGTCCAGGAACGGAATGAACCGGAATGGTGTGGATCCGGTCAGCCAGAGAACCAATCGTAACGCATAGTGTTTCACCACCGCTGAACCGCCACAATAAAATCCCACAAGTAGCCCCGAAAACATCGCGTAGGAAAAAACAGCTACCATGAAAGATGTCGGGGCTGATGCTCCAAGGAGCGGGACGGGTAACATAAACAATCCACCGACCAGCCCTCCGATTGATAGTCCAGCTAGCCCATTTTTCAAGGACAACTTGATTCCTTGATTCGGAAAGACTTTGTCACCCTTACCAAAATTGAGGACCCCGCTGAACTGCCCAGCTGCTATCCCAACTAATAATAACGCGGGGGACAGCAGCGCCTCCAATGATCCCATACGCATCTTTTTCCAGAACAGCTCCCAATCCCAACGAATAACTTCAACTGGATGTATTTCGTTCAGAGACACAATCCCCACCCACCTGAGAAGGCCCACAAAGATCATCCCCAAGGAAATCCCGTAAGCCGCCCCACCGTAAAGCCCAATGGCCAACCCGCTGACCAATCCAATACCCAATGAAGTCACAGCTTCATAGGCCAGCCGTTGTCCTCTCGAACTCAACCAACTGGGTTGGAGTTCCTCCACCATGAATACCGACTGCGATTGTTCCCTCATCTTTCGAGCCAACCAGGACAACCATCCAATAGTCATGTCCTTAGAAAATCCTCCCGTACTCGACCCCTTCCGCTCAAACATCCGGTCGACATAGAGACGAAAAACCTGGTCCCGTCGTACCATCGGCGAATCGTCCTTGTGAGTGGACAAGGCTTCACCATCGACTCCCTCACAAGCTAAGCTCATAATGCTCAGCATCAGCGGTGTTTCAGCCACTTCCTGTAAAACAGGATCGCCCTTCAAGGCGTGGCGAAGCCCGGCCAATTGTGGGCCACCAACCGTCAGAAACTTGTTCACATCTTGAAGACTTAAGGGTTCAAGGCAGATCGCGCCGTTCAGCCTTAGACGTTCGGGGAGCCACCGATACTCTGCAAGGCGACAACACACAACGAGGCCTGACGGCTTGTTGTTCCCAATGAATTCATTGATGGCTGCCACGCATTCTGACTGTAAGGCGGTTTGAACTTCGTCTAACCCATCCAACAACGGGACTAGATAGTCTTTGCCTAACCAGTCCCGTGCAATCGGCATGGGAATGCGATACTTCGCCGACAGCTCGGCTGCCATCCACTCATCAAGGGACTGTGTCTTCTTCCAACTGGACAAATTCAAGACGATGGGCACTCGTTCCTTGGGATCGCTCTTCGCTCTGAGGATCAAGGCGGCAGCAAGCTCCAGCAGACAGGTCGTCTTCCCTGACCCAGGCTCGCCCAAGATGAGGAGTAAGCCGGTCGCATCGAAGACGGTGTTGATATTGCGATCTTGCAAGAGAAGGTGACGTCGCTGATCTGGCAAAGCAATGACGTGCTTCCATGGTGGCTCCACAGCCTCATCCACCGCATGCTTCCCCAGAGAAATCAACACTTCATGGTAAAGGGACTGTTTCAATACTCCATCCACCCAATACTCCTGCACACGATCCAGCAAAATCAGGAGTTGCGCGCGTTGCTCGTGGTCAGGAGGGACAGCAATCGCGGGATAGAGCCTTGCCTCTGAGATGGACAACTCAGCAAGCTGCCCTGCTTTGCTTGCGGAGTACAGCTTATCCGCATCTTCTTGATTGAGCTCCAAATACAACCGAATGCTGCCTGCCACGACTCGCGTTACTTTGACTTCGCCAATTTTGAGAAGCGCGGCAACTGATTGGATAAACGCCATCTGCTGCTCCGAAGAAAACTGCTCCACGTTTCCGGGTAGGCGAAGCTCAATAATTTGTTTTGCTCTTGAAGGCACCAAGGCCTCCCCGCCAGCTTCACGGACATTCTCTAGCTTCTCCGCAGATTCATCGTTGGACTGATGGTCTGGCTTTTTTCCAGTGATTCCCCAGATCAGTTGCTTGATTGGCTCTGATTCCACCTTTCGAAAATCGACACAGTGCAGGCTCTTGAGCAAGATGGGGAGCTTCGGGGTTTCCGTAGCTGACCGCAACATCACAGGAATGACGGGGCAGGCTCGTTCGACAAATTCATTAATGAAGGCCCGCATTTCCACATTCTGCCAGGGCCCAATGCCACTCTTCCCGACAAAGACTGCGGCTACCTTGATGGTTTCAATCTGTGTCTCAAGAACCTCCTGCCATGGTTTGCCAGGCTGCATTTCTCGTTCGTCCAACCAGGGCTTGAGGCCTCGGCGGGACAACTCGTCCGAGATCTGACGGATCTCCGGTTTGTCCTCACTGTTGTGACAAAGAAAGACATCAAAGTGTTCGGCGTTGGGGTTGGATTCACTCATGGATAAAGAGATCCAGTGTAGCGCCGCCAATGCGTTCGTGGTGAGACCTGTATGATGGATGTCTGGTGTCAGTACAAGTCCTCTTTCGTGAGTATGATGGTGCATGGAATCGCCATTGTGCGAAGGAGGACTTCCGATGAAGCGCCAACCCTTTGTGCCGCGTGACTATGAGGTGT
>PHGD01000132.1 GCA_011090425.1 Nitrospira sp. LK70
CACGGTTTGTGGATCTGGCGGGGCACTATGGCTTTGTGCCCCGAGCATGCCGGTCTGCCCGCGCACAGACCAAGGGCAAGGATGAGCGGATGGTGGGCTACGTCAAGCACCACTTCTTTGTCCGCTACCGTGCCTTCGAGAGCTGGGCCCATCTCAATCAGCTCGCCGAGCAGTGGGTGCGGGACGAGGCCGATCGGCGCTGCCACGGGACGGTGCAGGAAATCGTGGCCGAGCGGTTCGCCCATGAGGCGCCGACACTCCAGCCGCTGCCGCTTCAACGCTATGACACCGCCTACCGGGAGATCCGGCAGGTCAGCTGAGATGCCTACATTGACGTTCGCGGCCGTCGCTACAGCGTCCCGGCTCAGCTGGTCGGCCGCTCCCTCCAGATTCGGCTCACGCTCGAGGGCGAGTTGGCTGTCTACGATGGCGAGCAACTCGTGGCGAACCATCGGGTGGATAGGCAAGACCGTGGCTGGGTCACCGTGCCGGCTCATCATGCGGCTCTGTGGGCCCAGACGCTGGCGGTCGAGCAGCGGCCCCTGGCCGTCTACGAGGAGGTGGCGCCATGATGGAGCTGAGTGTCCTCCTCGATCGGCTCAAGATGGAACACCTGCTCACTCACCTCGACAGCGTCTGTGAGCAGGCGGCGAAAGGCGACCTCGATGACCACGGGTTTCTGGCCCGGGCCCTTGAAGCGGAATGGCGTGGGCGCCAGCAGCGGGGGATTGAGATACGGCTACGGATGGCCCGGTTTCCGTGGATCAAGCCCCTGGACCAATTCGACTTTGAGTGTCAGCCCTCGCTTGATCGGAAGGTGGTGCGGGAGCTGGCCGGGATGAGCGTCGTCGAGCGGGCGGAGAACGTGGTGCTGCTGGGCCCGCCGGAGGTCGGCAAAACGCATCTGGCGATCGCGCTCGGGGTCAAGGCGGTCGACGCGGGCTCCTCGGTATTGTTTCTGACCTTGGAGACGCTGATGGGCCGGCTGATCCGGGCGCGGCAGGAGAACCGACTGGAGCGAATGCTCCAGCAACTGGCGTCTCCCCGCCTGCTGATTCTCGATGAATTGGGCTATCTGCCGCTCACCCGAGAGGAAGCCAGTCTGTTCTTCCGGCTCCTCGTGCGCCGTTATGAACGCGGCAGTCTCATCGTGACCAGCAACAAGAGCTTCGCCGACTGGGGCGAGGTCTTCAACGATCAGGTCCTGGCCACCGCGATCTTGGATCGGCTCCTGCATCATGCCACGACGCTGAACATCAAGGGCGAGAGTTACCGGCTACGGGAGAAGAAAAAGGCCGGGCTCCTCGGTCGGCGGGCCGTCGCGGTCGCTGCGGAGGTGACAGCTGATGCCTCGATCTGAGCACGACGACCGGACACCCTCATCGGCGAACAGGGGACATCTCACATCGGTGATTTGTGGACAACCAACTTCGGTCTTGACACTGATTGGCCGCCGCCATGTCGGTGATCCCGGCCAGCGCCAACTCTTTGGGCAGCCGATCTGGCAGGGTACGGAAGACGCGTTCCGACCGACCCCGTGCTTCCGACGAATAGGCGGGAATCAGCGTGATGCCTAATTGCTGCAATGCGCGATGGACTTGTGTCAACCGGCTCTTGTCCACCTTGCCTCCGGTCGCCTCGGTATACCAATAGTGCGTCCCTCGATCGGTGTAGAGAGAACTGAAGAGCCCCTTTCTCTCGATGACCTCCCGCAGCCCCTGGAAGCTGCTCATGGTCCCTTCTTCCTCGACCAAGAAGGCGGAGTAGAGCTCGGTGGTCGCATCATCCAGGGGCGCAATGAGATCCCACTGACAGCCCGGCACCCATTCATGCCGAGAGCCGTCCTGATGGAGCATCATCCCTGGCAAGGGCTTGCGGGGTCGCTTCTTGCGATGCGCGCCGCGCCGAGGTGCGCAGACGACCTGGCCCTTAGCTTGCCACCGCTGCTTCGTCCAGGTGTAGGAGCATGTTCCGCCATGGTCCTCTTGCCAGCGCTCGTGGAAATGTTTGACGGTCCATCCCGTATACCGGGTCTCATACAGCGTCACCATCTGCAAGACTTCGTCGACGGGGACCGCTCGGGCTGAAGCCCGGCCCAGCCGCCGATCCGCTAACCCTGCCGCGCCCTCGGCTTCATAGCGAGTACTCCATCGACGAAATGTGCGTTCTGTGATGCCTAACAGTTCCGCCGCCTCCGCCATTGTCAGTTCCCGTCGTTGTCGTCGCGCATACAGCTCTTCGAATCGCATCCGTCTCACCTCCTGTAGGATCCGTGCCCGCATCATGATGGCCCTCCTTAAGGGCGCACCCTAAACCGGACCCTTCATGTGCGACAAAAAGCGGACAGATGATGTGCTATCTACAGCCTGCACGAGAGGACTTGACAGAATCGCTCTGGCATGGCAGAGTGAGAATGCTTCTCATAATCGCAATATGGTGACTGAATGTTTGTTTGCTTGTGCCGAGGAATCACAGAGTCAGATGTTCGTGATGCGGGACGAGCAGGGCTTGTGATGCCCTGTCAGCTCAAGTCCAAGTTTGGCCTCAAGCAGAGCGGCAGCTGCGGTCGTTGCGCAAAAAACATCCACGCGTTTGTCGATCTCGCTGTCCAAGGAGCATCGGCCGGCATCGTGGATCGGTAGGGACACCGCTTTCTTCGCAGGTCAATCCGCAGTAGAGGTTTCGACAGTCATTCATTCGGAATAGTTTAACGTGAAGCCTCCCCCCTTGATGAGCTTCGTCACATCGGCAACACGCCGGCCCAAACTTTCTGCCTCGGTGAGCTCTTTGTCATCGATTCCCGGACTCTCACCCTCGGTTGTGGCAGACGCTCCAAAGGCACCACCATCGCTCACCACAATCATTTGATTTCCCAACATCGCGGCGAGAATGGTCAGCATCGTAATCTCTTTCCCGCTTGAGATTTGCCCTCCTGTGGAAAAGGCAGCTCCAACCTTGTTTTTCATCTTGAATTCTGGGAAGACGCCGAATTTGAACTGCCAATTGTCGAAGAAGGTCTTCACCTCCCCGGACATGTTGGACCAATAGACAGGAGAGCCGACCACAACCGCATCGACAGAAAACAAATCTTCCGCGGTTACTTGTCCTACACGCTTCAAAATAACTTGGGTGCCGGAGACTGACTTTGCTCCCGCCACAACTGCTTCCGCCATGCGCTCAGTATTTCCCGAGAGCGAATGATACGCCACGAGAATTCTGATCGCAGGCGTGGATTCGTCCGCCCATGACCTGGACACACAGCCGGTGCAAAGTGTGACCAACGTCAACACGACGGCCAGGAGATGCCGTGATTCACTTGAAGCATGCGTCTTCGTGGGATATGGTGACACAACCTTAGGTTACGGATGAAAGCATATGGAAGGGTCAGCGACGAAACGTCTCTTCGTCCAGATGCTCCTCAACCGACACTTCTGTCAGTGTTCCACGGTAGGTACAGCGATGGCAACGAATCCGCCATTCTTCGATCCATTTCTCTTGAACATAGGACTGGCGACATCCAGGGCAGACGAACACGCCCTTCTTGTATAACACCCGCCGTTTTTCCTGCATGGTCCCCTCTTTCACCAGGCGCCTGAGAATGGCACATTGCTCGAAAGGATTGCAAGATTGACGCGAGGGAAACATCATCTGCTCGCAACGGCTCCACCACACGTTTCTTGACTGATCTGGTCAGGATGGCTACCATGCGCCCCATGCCATTCGAGACTTTCATTCGCTTCTCTTTGTGTTCCATGGCGCTCATTGGATCACTCCTCTTCGGCATGCCGACATCCAACGCCTCTGACGGAGGGCTCATACATATCCAGACTCCATCGGGCATCACGATCTATGCCGAGATCGCCGATACGCCATTGAAGCGCAGCGTCGGCCTAATGTATCGGGATCACCTGAAAAAAGATCATGGGATGCTATTCTTCTTCAGTCAGCCACAAGCCTGGTCATTTTGGATGAAAAACACCAAGATCGCACTCGATCTGATTTGGCTCGATGCCAAAAAACGGGTCACCCATATCGAACGCAATGTTCCGATCTGCACGAAGACCGACGACTCCTGTCCTCAATACCGCCCCAACAGTGATGATGCGATGTATGTGCTCGAAATTGCCGGTGGTACAGTCGACGGGTACAAGATTGAGAAAGGGACCAAGCTGCTGTTCGGTCAGCCTTAGCGTCTTTTTCGGTACATTGCCTTATGATCGTTCCTGCCAGGAGCGAACGCGCCGTGTCGTAATGACGCCCTCTACCCGTTCAATAGTTTTCAGCACGCGATTGAGGTGAGCTGTATCGGCGATTTCAAGGACAAAATCCAGCTGCGCCTTGCGGTCCTCCCGAGTGATGATTTCGGCTCGGCTGATATTCGCTCTGCATTCAGCGATCGCTGAGGAGACGTTCGCCAACACTCCCGGCTTATCCGCCGCAATGACGGCTATTTTTACCGGATGCTGACTCGGTGTGGCCGTATCCCACTCCACTTCCACCAAACGTTCTCGATCATAATCCAAGGCTTCCAGGTTGGGACAGTCGACCGAATGGATCGTCAGACCTCTTCCACGCGTGATGTATCCCAAGATCCTGTCTCCTGGAACTGGGTTACAGCATCGCGACAGTTGCATCAACAGATCGTGCCCCCCCTTCACTTGGACGCCCGACGCTTCTCCTTTCGTACTGATGACTTTGCGGGCACTGACCGGCTCGGATTGAATCGGAGCATCAGCTGATGGCGGAGCCATCAATTTTCCAAGGATTTGAGCCGTTGCGACGTTCCCAAATCCCACAGCTGCCGCTAGGTCGTCGATCGTTTCATACCCCACTTGCTTTGCAGCATCGAGAAGGGCGTCAGACTTCAACACCTGCGCCGGAGCGAGACCATGACGACGTATCTCCGTCTCGAGCAACCGCCGACCGATTTCCAAGCTTCTTTTCTGTTCCTCCGCCTTGATCCAATGCTTGATCTTTGTCTTCGCCCGTGACGTACGTACGAACTTAAGCCAATCCTTGTGCGGAGTCTGGTTCGGCGAGGTCAGAATTTCGATGGTGTCGCCACTCATCAGTTCATGCTTGAGCGGAACGATCTTCCCGTTGACCTTCGCCCCGACACAGTGGTCGCCGACTTCCGTGTGAATCGCGTAGGCGAAGTCTACCGGCGTGGCCCTTTTAGGCAATTCCTTGACGGTTCCCTTGGGCGTAAAGACATAGACCACGTCGTGAAACAACTCAAGTTTCACGGAATCCATGAATTGCCGATTGTCCGGCAGATCTTTTTGCCATTCGATGAACTGCCTCAGCCAGCCGAAGGCCTTACTGTCTTTATCATGCACTCTCCCCTGTTCTTTATACTTCCAATGCGCTGCGATCCCGTACTCAGCCACGCGATGCATTTCTTCCGTGCGGATCTGAAACTCTACGTGCTCCCCCTTCGGCCCTACCACGGTTGTATGGAGAGATTGATAGAGATTCGATTTGGGGATCGCGATGTAATCCTTGAAGCGACCCGGCAGCGGTCGCCACAACGAATGGATGACACCCAGCAGCGCATAACAATTCATCTTCGTATCCGTAATGATGCGCAAGGCGGTGAGATCGTACACCTCTTCGAAGGAGATCGATTGCTTCTTCATTTTTTGGTAGATACCGTAGAGATGTTTCGGTCTCCCGTACACCCCTCCGACAAGCCCATTCTCTTTCAGCGCCCCCTCAACGACGGCCTGCACCTCCTGGATGTACTGCTGACGATCTTCATCGCGCTTGGCCACGCAGACGCGCAAGGTTTCATAGGCATCCGGCTTGAGATGTTTCAGACACAAATCTTCCAGTTCATTCTTCACCCATCCGATCCCGATGCGATTCGCCAACGGCGCATAAATCTCTAACGTCTCTTGTGCGATTTCTTGCCTTCTTTTTTCACCGAGATGTTCAAGGGTTCGCATGTTGTGGAGACGATCGGCCAGTTTGATGATCACGACGCGAATGTCGTCCGCCATCGAGAGCACCATCTTGCGAAAATTTTCAGCCTGTTTCTCCTCTGAACTCTTAAAAGTGATCTTCCCGATCTTGGTCACTCCATCGACAAGATGAACGACTTCCTTCCCGAATTCATGCTGAAGTTCAGCGGCTGTTGCGACCGTATCTTCCAGTGTATCGTGTAAGAGTCCTGCTACAACCGCGGTGACGTCGGTTTTCAAAGACGTTAATACTCCAGCCACCGCCACAGGATGCCTCACATAGGGCTCTCCGGATCGACGGACTTGTCCTTCATGCGCCCTCGCGGAAAATTCATAGGCCTTCCGTACCACGCCAAGATCAGCGTCAGGCTGATAGTCCTGCAAGCGATCCAACAATTGGTCGATACTCGTCACCGTTTCGTACATCATGACTCACGACCTGCCGCCCTTATATCTCGGAGGCGCAGTTGAATCCGATCACAACCATTCCAGTGATTCAGTTCCGGCGTAAACGCGATGTCGATAGGTGTCTTGAGAGACAATCCGTACTCCTCCAACGATTTCATCCCGAATCCAATACTGTCAAACGGTACCGACCCTCCCTGGCGGACCGTCATCTTCAAATGCTTCTCTCCGACGATTCGCGCGTTGAGCACGTCCAGATCCTTGACAGCGAACGTCGGCTCTGGATTGCCGGCTCCGAATGGATGCAATGTCCCGATCTCCCGAATCAGCTGCAACGTGACTTCATTCAGCAGCACTTCTGAATCCACATGTAGCATGGGAACGCTTTGAGTCTCTCGGAGCCACGTCTCGGCGATGGCGGAAAAGCGCTCAGAAAATTCCGGCAATCGGGCCTCTTGAATCGTAACCCCGGCCGCGCTGGGATGGCCACCGAATGCCATGAGCAGGTCTCGACAGGCTGCTAAAGCCTGATACAAGTCGAACCCGGGCACGGTCCGAGCGGACCCTTTTCCGATACCCTGTTCATTCACAGCGATGACGATCGTCGGACGATGGAACCGTTCCATGATACGGGCGGCCACAATACCGACGACCCCCAGATGCCATCCGCGCGCATAGAGCACGATCCCGCCCGGCCACTCCCGTGCTTCCACCTGAGTCAACGCTTCCTGTAGGATCTCGGCCTCGAGATCACGGCGGGCTTGATTCAACTGTTCCAAATCCTCAGCTAACTCTTTAGCTTTCCGCTCAGATTCAGTCGTCAGAAGCTTGACCCCTTTGATAGCCTCGTCTAATCGACCTGCGGCATTAAGTCGAGGCCCAAGTTTAAACGCGATGGTTTCCGCCGTACACTCACGACTAATCCCGGCGACATGCTTCAAGGCTCGTATTCCGCAGCGCGCCCCTCGTGAAATTTGAGCGAGACCTTCTCGAACGAATAATCGGTTTTCATCTTGCAGCGGAACCACGTCGGCAATAGTGGCAAGCGCGACCAAATCCAAGAGCGACTCCAGCGGCACCGAACCGGAACCGTACTTTCTGTCATAGGCCTGAGCAACCTTGTACGCCAGCCCACCTGAACAAAGCCCCTGAAAGGGATACCGAGCTTCTGACCGATGCGGATTCATCACCGCTAAGGCCGGCGGCATTTCCATGTCGCTTTGATGGTGGTCGGTCACGACAACATCGATTCCCAATTGATTGGCGAGGTTGATCTCACGATGCGACGTTGTCCCGCAATCGGACGTTACCAATAGAGCGACACCCTCCTTCGCCAACCTCCGAACAGCATTTTCATTGAGTCCATATCCCTCACGCAGACGATGAGGAACATAGGCTCGGACTTCGGCACCGAGTCCACGGAAAAATGAAAGATAAATGCTCGTCGCCGACATGCCGTCCACATCATAATCACCGTAAAAACAGACGACCTCGCCCCGTTGCATGGCCTGATACAGACGGTCAACTGCCCGTTCCATATCGGGAATCAAGAAAGGATCATGGGTTCGGAGATGAGACATCCAGGCTGTCGCCTGGTCCACGTTCGTGACACCCCGATTGAGCAACAACGAGGCAGTCACCGATGAGATGGATAACGCTTGTGATAAGAGACCTCGTTGGATTGGATCGACCTGACGAACGACCCAACGCTTAGACTTCATCCGCTTCTCCTTAAAAGGCTGCGCCGTGGCACAATTCAGACCACGAATCCCGGAGGAACGAGGCAGACTGTAATAAGGTGCTTCTTCTTTGTCAAACCGATGACCTTGTGGGAAGAGTCGGACGAATCGAGTGTGAGTGGTGAGTTGGAACCGGTGTTACTCTCCTCCTTTCTGTACGTAGTTCTTCACAAATTCTTCGGCGTTCTTTTCAAGGACATCGTCAATTTCATCGACCAGCTTATCGATGTCTTCCTTGATCTTCTTGCCGGCTTCGACAACCTTGGGATTCGCCTTGACCTCTTCCTTACCTTGCGGCTCTCGTCTGGTTTCCTGTTTTCGCTCTTGTTTTTCCATCCGAGCACCTCCCGGTAAACAAGGACAGGTTTAATTAACCTTACTCCAGCATTCGTAAAACCGTCAAGCTGACGTAAAAACCATGAGATGACTCTCGTCAAGAAGCAAAGCCGTCTCCTGGCTTCAGGAACCGAGCGAGGAAGACCGCTCGATCGTGAAGAAAGGGCCTGCAACCCTCCTCATGGCGCAAACAACGATTCGCGAGATACAAGTGATGCTACCCTATACAATGAGCGAGATAATGAGCAACGCCACGATATTAATCACCTTGATCATCGGATTCACGGCAGGACCAGCTGTGTCCTTGTATGGATCACCGACCGTATCACCGGTGACCGCCGCCTTGTGTGTCTCGCTCCCCTTCTTGCCCTGCTCTTCGATAAACTTC
>PHGD01000133.1 GCA_011090425.1 Nitrospira sp. LK70
TCTCCATAGTGTTTGACAAAGTAATCCCAGCGAAACGTCTCATCCTCGGTGGCAAATCCATGAAACATCGGCACCGAGTAGTTCGGATTCGTCTCATCGCCGCCAGCCTCGAGCAGCGCGACCCGGAACCCAGCTGTCGCGAGGTTGGCGGCGACCGGCCCACCACCGGCACCGGATCCAATCACGATGTAATCAAACGTCGCACCATCGGCCGGCCCTGCCGGGGTGGCACAGTGGATGGCCCCACGCTCCCATTGTTTGAAGGCACGGAAGCAGCCGTCGAGCGGCAAGGTCAATCCGGCCATCGCGGCCAGCCTCAGAAAATCACGCCGGGTCTTGGGATCCATCATCGGACGTCCTCTTCTTGTTTCATCCCGCCGTGCCTCCCATGATAAATGAACGGATGGGAAACTGGCGCGTCATAGAACAACAGGTGAGCACAGCGTTAGAACGTCTTGAGAAACTCGATCAACGCATATTTGTCGTCGTCCGACAGACCCGGTTCCTCTCTGAAATGGCTCGTACCGAAATAATGGCCACGGTTCACGACGAAATCAGGGCACTTGTTGAACTCCAAGAGGGGCTCAACGAGATTGTCCCACACCTGGCGGGCTTGCTCGTCCGTGGCGCCCCTCGGCATCGCCTTCAAGTCCTTCTTGATGCGCACCAACAACTTGAGCAGCTTTTTCTGATGCGCAATGCGCTCCGTCAGCGTCATGCCTTCCGGCAGCAGGTTGACGTTCGACAACAGATTCACCGGGGTCCCGGCCGGAATCGGTCCGATCTCAATGCCTCCCTTTTCAAAAATCGAAGGGAAGAGTCCTTCCTCCAACAAGGACAGGTCTTGGAGCACCTCCGGCAAGTACCCCTTGGGGATCCGGAGATAACTCGTCGCCGTCGTGCGGTCGATGACGCCTGGTATCTTATCGCCGAAGACGGGATCCTTGTCTCGCTTCTCCGGCCAGAGCAATTGCTCAATCGAGGATTGGAAGGATTGCAACCGGGCCTCAACGCTTGGGCTGGGATTGAATCGGCCGACGCTGTTGTTCAACAGAAACGGCGCCGTCGACCAGAGGCTCACCAACGAGGCAGGCCGCGTGTACCCGCGCCCGTCGGCTGGCATCTCATACGGCTTCGGCTCGCCGGTGAGAGGATGATGGACCATAATCGTCCCTACCGAGGGGAGATCCTTATAGGATTGGGAAGAAAAATTGTCCCAGATGTTCTCGCCGATGGCGTTTGTCGCGAGCGGGCTACAGGCGTTGGTTTCCAGCAAGGTGACCGGCACACGCACATCGGAGGATAGAAAGTTATTGTCGAGGAAGTCGTCCCGCATGACGATCTTCTTCATCTCTCGCTGAAACTCTTCGGTCTTCGTCCATTCCCAGTATTTCTGCCAGCACCCCAAATACCCTGACCCTGCACAGCCGCCGGGATCGAGCCCGATCGCCGGGGTAGGTAGCTTACTGGAGTGACATCGCGCGCACCGCTCGGCAAACACTTCCTTGCCGTGCGCCAGTTGGGTCGTATCCCTGGTGAGATGCTGGGTGCCTCCGGGAGCGTCGCGCAATTTGTGCGGGTCGGTCGTCTTCAAAAAGAACAACGCCAGATTGGGAGTCTGCGCCTCGGTGGCGTGCCAATAGGCGGAATGGTCGCGAGCGACGGCAATCCGCATGGGCGTGATCGGATGTCCGCCGACCAAAGGCTTGAAGTGAAGGAGCCATTCTTCGCTGAACAGGCCGATGTTCAAGAAGACACGATTGAGCGCGCCTAGGGCACCGACGGAATCCGAGCCGTCTTTAAGCACACGAGGCGTCCACACGACGTTGGGCGATTGAAAAAATTGGGTCAGCGGGCCGGTCGCGACATAGTCGTTGAACTGCTTGTTGTCCAAGCCGCCGCCCGCCAGCGTTTCCTTCCCCCAGCGCTGCCCTTGCTGCAATCGAGGCGTCAACGCATAGACGGCGTTCATCGTGCGTGGATTGTTGATGTAGTCCGTGGAGACCAGTGAAGTGTCGAGCGCCCCGGGACGCGAGGTGTGAAAGAGCTGAAACGGGAAGCTTGATTCGTCGGCATCCCAGGTAAAGATCCGATCGATCCAAAAATACTGCGCTCCGACATTGGAGCTTAGGTTGTTCCATTGGGGATGCTCTGGGTCGTCCGGCGGCTTGACCGGATTGGGACCGACATGACAGAACGCGCACGACATCCCGACACGATACGGTTTCACTAGGTCTTTGGACAAATAGTAGCTGGGATCCTCGTAGTAACGCGTGGGGTTCCATTTCTTCGCAGCTGCTTCGTCGAAGTCGGGATTCGGAAAGAGCCGCAACCCGACGATACCGGTCGGTTCCCCATAGTATGAGCCGACCGGCAGGTTCTTTCCGCGCGCCCCAATCGCCACGCCGGGATATTTTTTCTCGTTCGCGAACGGATCGGACGGACAATCACTGCGACGCTGATCCAACCATAGGCCATAATGAGTGGGGTCGGGACCTCTTGCCTTCTCGAAACAGGGTTCGTTGACCAGACCGAGATAGTGCCAGCGGTTGTGGCGGCTGAATTTGAGGCTCGGGTGCGACGAGAGCGTCTTCAGGAAATCCAGGTTGCCGAAGCTGGCGGTGGCGAGCGTATCCCAGAACCGATCGTTGCCCGCGGTCCAGACCAGCCAGGTATTTCGGCCTTGGATTTCTTCACGAGAGAGGGGGACTCCACCATCCATATCGTGAAAATAATCCTCATCGGCCGCGAGGAAAGAAGATGGGGCGCGTGCTACGCTGCGCGCTTCATCGATCACTTTCCCCGGTAGACCGCGCTGGAAAGTCGCGCAACTGATCAGGGCGATCATCCCCAGAATGCTCAAAATCACCCGCTTCGTCATACTTCTCTGAATGAGCATCATGACCTCCTGTTCCTGTCGAATACCTACGTCCCCCGCGACGACGTCGCCCACTCGGTCCTGCGAGCAATGGGAATGAAGCATCGATCTCGATGACCATGCCCTTCCGCCCTCTCCGTCTAGAATCTTACGCTTCAAAGCCTCGTGTTTCAAAAGGTCCAGGCCATAAGGTGGGTTAGCGGCGTTATCGCATGATCCAACCTTCATGCGACTACATGATCACTGAAGTACGCCACCACCGCCACCGCATTGCCCAGGTGGTCGATGGAGACTCCTGCAGATGCCGCCGCGCATTCGTTCGCATAAGTTTTTCCGTCGCAACCGCAGACTGGGTTGAATATGTCCGGGCAAAATTCGGTCTGACCGCGCTGTTGACCTGTGTACAGGTGGCGTCGTTTTTGTCGGGAATCTCGCGGAGGTGTTCGCACGCCAGATCGGGATGCCGGGTGACAACAGGCCCGTCGATGAGCCCGATCTTCACGCCGGGACTCCCGCTGGTGCGATCCATCAACGAGGTGAGCTTGACGATCGCCAAGGGGTTCATTGCACGATCCCCTCCACTGTTTAGGTCAGATGCACCCACGTCGCGACGGAAGGAACGCCGTTCGTATCGACAATGAAGAGCATGTACCACCCAGGCGGTGCGAGATTCCGGTTGTCGGTCATCGCCACTCGCAAGGATGTTGCCGTGCGGGCCGCAATCGGGAGATCGACAAGCCGCTGTTCGCAGTTGAACGAATGCGTAGTCACACCGCCTTTCACCAAATGGGCCCAACGTACCTGAGCTGCCTGCGGCGTCGGCACTGAGACCTGCTGTCCATAGCCCCATTCAGTGACTACAGTGCCGATCGTGGGTCGCGGGCCCTTGAAGAGGTACGGCGGGCTGAAGACTTCGAGGCGCATCTCCTCTTCCGGATCCGGCGGCTCCCAGGTAACCGAGTGGCCGCCTTCTGGGTTTCCGCCGGCGGTGACAACTCGTCCATCCGGCAAGAGCAGAGCGGTCGAGTGATAGAGACGTGGGATGGTGGAAGTGGCCATCAACTGCCACTGCCCGGTCGCCGGATCATAGGTCTCAGCCTGGAGCCGAGCGAGCGGCTTGTCTTCTTGCTTGAGTGATCCACCAGTGACGAACACAGTTCGATCCGGCAGGAGCACGGCATTCAAGTGTAACCGTGGCAGCAACATAGGCTCAGCTGCGACATAGTTGGGGTGTGGCACTTTTAGATCTACGATACTCACCATTCCCGTCGCGTCGGTTTTATCCGGCTTGCCGACGGGGCCGCCACCCATGATCATCACCATTTGATCTTGCGCGGGCGGGAGGAGCACGCTGGCGGACTGGTTCCGGAGCACAGGATCGAGTAGATCTGGTACGAAGGTCAGACCGATCGGGTTCTGTGAGAGATTCAGCACGCATGGCTCGACTTGAAGCGGGTCGTCCATCCGTCCGCCTGAGAAAAAGACGCGACCGTCCTGCATCAAGAAGAGATGGGCGTAGAGCGGAAGACCTGGGAAAGCGCCCGGAAGGTGCAGCGGCTGCCACGAATCGGTTGCAGCCGAGTACAGTTCCACAGCCTGGTTGTGGGCGTCCCCCGCTTCGTTGAGGCCGGTTGTCGCCAGCACTCGGCCGTCACCCATCGCGATGAGCGTCGGGTACCAGCGGCCATGCTGCATCTGTTTGACGAATGCCCAGGCCTCTTTGAATGGGTCGAAGACAGCGACATCTGGGCGGCCTTTGAATGGATTATAGTCAAGGGTTCCACCAGCCGACAGCATGCGGCCGTCCGGCAGAAACGCATCGCCGCCGCAGAACAAATCGAAGACTTTGCCGTTAGGAGTTCGTAATGTGGCCGGATGTGAGAAGTTCGGCGCTCCGGGACCAGGTGGTACCGCCGGGTCCCACACCACGCTCGTAAAGATGCCCTTTGCTTCGTTGCCGAAGTCCGGGCTCGCGAACCGCACGGCGCTGCTCCCCGAGCCGGCAAAAAACAGTAACTTTCCTCTGGGCAGCAGAGCTGCGTGTACGGCGAGGACGCCAGACTTGAACGGCAGCACCTCCCATCGTCCTTCGCGGGCCGGATCAGAATCCAGATCGAAGACCTCGTACAGGCCGGCATTCTGCTGGGGCGGGTTGTCGATGTTCAGCGCGATAAGCTTTCGAAGTCCGCCGAGATTGGCCATCGTGAGGCCACCACCCTGGTTCTCCCATGAGAACCAACCGGGGACACCCATCCATGGTTCCCAGCTATCGACGTCGCCGGTGATCTGCAGTCGCGTGCCGCGTTTGAAGAACGCCTGGTTCTGCCCAGCCGCATTATCAATCTGGAAAATGATGAGATCGTGATCGCCGGTCTGATTCCCATCGACCACCGCGACACCGGCACCTTGGTTTTCCCAAGAGAACCAGTCCGGCACTAGCTGCCAACCAGTCCAGCCGGCGGTGACACGCCCGTCGGCATCGAGGCGTTTCCCAATGCGATAATAGGCCTGGTTCTGCTGTTGAGGGTTGTCGATCATGAAGACGATCAATTCCGGGTGCCCATCGCCGTCAAGATCACTGACCGCGATAGCACCATGCTGGTTTTCCCAAGGGAACCAGTCTGGGATGCCCATCCAATCGGTCCAGCCGCCGGTGACATTGCCGTTGTTGTCCAGTGATCGACCGACTCGATAGAACGCCTGATTCTGTCCTTGTGGCGCATCGATCATGAATGCCACGAGATCGAGCTGACCGTTTCCGTTCAAGTCCCACAAAGCGAGTCCTGCGCCCTGATTTTCAAATGAAAACCAGTCCGGAATATCCATCCATGGTCCCCAACCGTCGGTGGGGAGGCCGGCAGCATCGAGACGCTTGCCCACGCGATACACGCCGCGGTTCTTGTCGGGCGGGTTGTCCACCATAAGAACGACAAGATCCTGACGACCGTCGCCGGCCAAGTCACCGATCGCAACATTGCCGCCGGCGTTTTCCCATGGAAACCAATCCGGCACATTCGTGAATCCGTTTGGCATCTCCTACTCCTTGGTTCATTCAGAACCTGTTACGATTCGTACGGCAAGACTCAGATTCTCCTGAAACGGCCGACTCCACCCGCCTGAACCGCTTGCCACATGTGGCCCGCAGTCGTACAGTCGCGAACGGCGACTCCACCACCTTTGGGGTCGTGACATCGCGTCAGTCTCTCGAAGTTCCGTCGGTATCGGAGGGTCGTCGCGTCCTATTAGTCTTCCCCATCGCTCAAGCATTTGCTATGCCTCCGTCCCAACGAAATGACCTTCTTAAATTTTTCATATGGGTTAGCGAAGAAATGAGTAGGCTGTGCGGATTCAAGCGTATCTTGTTGGATACGGTACGTATCTCTTCCGATACACGTCCTTCTTCATATCGTTTCGAGAATAGTGCGGCCTGTGCGGAGATGAACAGTATCAATAGGAATAATTGAGTGTCATAGAGATGCGTGTGTGTCTTTATGACTTTCGTGAACAGGTGTGATTGGTGTGCTATGGGAGAGTCTGATCGGTTATGATTACGTATCTTGTTGAGAAACCGGCGATGCTGTTGTCATAAGAGAGTCGACAGCAGCGCAATGTTTGAGCTGCCATCATGAATTGATGACCCGAGGCTCCAATGCCAAACGTCGTGCCACGGAGATAACAGTGTTGACGTTGGTCGTGCTTCCCGTGCTCTATCTGCGGGTGGAGCTAAGGAACGCTCAACGTCATGAGGCGGAATCTTCCATAACTGCTCCAGTGCCTATGACAAAAGCAACAGGAAGGCGTGAGAAATGCGTGAGCTTCACGGCGAGCACGACTCGACTACGAGCGAACGTATTTACGGTCTCGCGTTGGAAAGCTTGTCGCATGTTTCAACCACGTCCTGTAGCACTCCGTCTACTCCCCTCAATAATCTGCCTCTTCCGCAATCATTTTCAGTATACTGATCTGAAACAGGGGATGGAGTCCCCCGTATAACCGCCTCGGCCGGGCTGATGACTCCTACGCTGCTACTGCCGTAGCCGTAGGATTGTTGTCGGGGTGGCGGCGACCGGCTCACAACAGCATGCGCCCTGGCCGGAACGGAGGACTCATCAATGGAATCGACCTTTCTCACGGCAACCCTGTGGCTCGCCCTCGCCGTTCTCTCTGCTCTTATCGCATCCTCCCTGCGTCTCTCGATCGCATTAGTTGAAATCTGTGTGGGAGTAGCCACGGCGGGAGGAGCCGAGTTCCTGAACCTTGGTGATGTGCTCGCCGCCGATTCGGAATGGATAAAATTTCTCGCCGCCTCCGGCGCCGTCGTCCTCACGTTTCTGGCCGGTGCTGAACTTGATCCTGATATCGTTCGCCTGAAGTTGACCGAGGTCACGATTGTCGGATTGGCGGGATTCCTGGCACCGTTCCTTGGTTGCGCCGCAGTCGCCTATTACCTCTTGGGTTGGAACGCGAATGCCAGCTGGCTCTGTGGCGTCGCCCTCTCCACAACGTCTATGGCGGTGGTCTATGCAGTCATGCTGGAAACCGGCTTTAACAAGACGGAATATGGCAAAGGAATACTCGCCTCATGCTTCGTCACGGACCTGGGAACGGTGATCGCTCTCGGACTGCTCTTTGCGCCGTTTACCAAGAAGACTCTTGTATTTATCGTGGGCGTCATTGTTGTACTGATGACGTTGCCCTCCGTCACCGCATGGCTCACGTTACACTATGCGCATCGTACAGCTGCGATCAGAACGAAATGGGTCATGCTGACCCTCTTTGGATTGGGCACGTTGGCCCTGTGGTCGGGGAGCGAAGCGGTGTTGCCGGCGTATCTCGCCGGTATGATCCTAGCTGGAAGTGCCGCGAGAGACAGGCACTGGATTCGTCGATTGCGAACATTGACCGTGGGATTCCTCACGCCCTTTTACTTTCTTCGCGCCGGAACATTGGTGTCCCTGCCTGCTCTCCTTGTCGCTCCATCCGTGTTGCTCGGCCTGCTCATGGGGAAAGTGGCCGCGAAGATTTTTGGCCTCTATCCCGTTATCAGCTTGTTCCGTCAGGACCGCAAGGAACGCTGGTACTACACACTCTTGATGTCGACCGGCCTGACGTTTGGCACGATTTCTTCTCTCTATGGTCTGACACACGGATTGATTACTCAAGAGCAGTATTCTTTTCTCGTCGCGGCGGTCATCGCGAGCGCGGTCGTGCCAACGCTCATCGCAAGCCTGTTTTGTGTTCCGACCCATCTCTTGCCGAAACCCGATCATCCGGGACAAGCCGTCAGACGAATCAACGGCCTGAGCGACGAGGGCTAGAAGTCGAAGCCGGCACGGCGATCGTTACAGGGATTGGGTAGCCGTCGTCCCAGGATTGATGGCTATGGTATTCCTAGTCTTCGGGAACCTGTGCGCCGTCAAACCGAGACGAGGACAAACCCTATTCGAAAAGATAATCTCCGACGACTCGACTCTGCCTATTGGTGGCTGGCGGGAGTCGGCTCGGTGGCCACGCCGGCGCGGTTCACATTCTATGTGAGGGGCAACCTGTGGCGTTTGTGCTGGTTGCCGTTAAAGAGGTCCAGTCTTCGAGTGAAGGAATTCACTCGCAATAGAGGTTTCCCCAGCGATAGCCAGTACCCTCGGAAAGGACGCAAGAATGTCTATCGTCAGTTCATTGGGACTATTCGTGCTCGCAGGATTGTGTGAAATTGGAGGTGGGTATCTTGTGTGGCTTTGGTTCCGCGAGGGACGGCCAATTGCATACGGAATTGCAGGAGCGGCCATTCTTATTTTCTACGGCATCATACCGACGTTTCAACCAGCCCATTTT
>PHGD01000002.1 GCA_011090425.1 Nitrospira sp. LK70
GCCACATCAATGGCAACGAAGGTACACGGCTGAGTGCTGACAGACTTCGCAATCATGGGATTCCCTCCTCCTAGAGTGAGTTGCCACCTGCATTCTAGTAGGAGATCTAAACTCCGGATGGTGCTCGTTCCGCTTATACTACGGAAGCGAATTTACGTCCAAAGCACTCGATGCATGGGCTCATGAGCATGGCGTGAAGCTCGATTTCATTCGGCCGGGGAAACCCGTGGAAAATGCAGTGATTGAGAGTTTTAACGGGCGATTTCGAGACGAGTGCTTGAACACGCAGGTCTTTGTCTCACTGCATGATGCAAGACAGAAGATCGAAATGTGGAGGATCGATTACAATGAGCATCGGCCGCATGGTTCGCTGGGGGACTTAACGCCCAAAGAGTTTGCCGAACAGACGGCCCAAACCGGGCTGCAGGAAGCAGCG
Organism: Nitrospira sp. LK70; assembly: GCA_011090425.1. Taxonomy (GTDB): domain Bacteria; phylum Nitrospirota; class Nitrospiria; order Nitrospirales; family Nitrospiraceae; genus Nitrospira_D. Next base: position 437 of record PHGD01000002.1, read on the forward strand.
AAATTCCAGCACGGCATGGTCTAGTTTTTAGGGAAGGGTCAGATCTGCAAGTTTCGGCATCTGCTGGAGGCCCACCAATTGGGGGCACAGCTCTTTGCACGAATCGGGGAGTATCTGGCGAAGCAGGGTCTGCAAGTCCACCGCGGCACTATTGTGGATGCCACCATCATCAGTGCGCCCAGCTCGACGAAGAATCGCACGAAGAAGCGAGCTTCTAGGCGGACCTTAAGCATTTGAGCCAGCGACGGTTCTCGCTGCAAGTCAGCAGGTGGTGCAGCGCCATCCCGCAAAGCTCGGCGCATGTCGCTGCGGCAAGCGCCTGCACTGCAGGCATCCTGAGCACACGATCGACGGCCGGCAAGACAATAGCTATATGAGAATTCCGCACTTGGACCAAAGACGGCCTCCCTACGTTCGAAATCATCCGCTGGCACTGGATTGCTTTGGGGGTTACCTGCAAAAACGGCTGTCACTGTCTGTTAACATATATGATCGAAAATCCACAATATGAAAGACGGTGGACAGAAATACCTCTCCCTGCGTTCATCCCGCCCAGAGAATTAACGCAATCACATCACTTTGCAGGAATCGCTCCTGTGGGGACGCGAGCTGCTGCAACTTCTGTTGTGAAAATCCGTGACTGAAGCATTTCATCGTTACGATAGAACAGAAGTGCACTTGTAAATAACAATAGTTCGAGAGCGTGAGCAGCGTTCGCAAGACAAGGGTGCGTGCTATTCTGTGGAAATGCGGGACAACGCTATCGGAATGCTGGCGAGATGGGGCTACGGATCCTAAACGATTTGTGCAAATGTCGAACATTCATCATCTTGTGATACAGCGTAATAGAATGTGTGATGAATGTGGGCCGTCTCTTAAGATTACTACCTTTGTTTCATACCTAGATCTGCGTCACCGCATCTTCCGCCCCTTCGAGCAGCCGCTGGACTTCCTCCACATAAATTTCGGTGGTGGCATAGTGCTGATGCCGCATCATCTTCTGCACCCGCGTGGGATTCGCGTCATTGAGCAAGGCAAACGTCGGGGTCGAGTGGCGCAGACTATGCACCACGATACCCGGCTTCTTCACTCCAGCCAACAGCAAGCCCTCTGTGATAATGCGATGAATCGCGCGCGTGGACAGGCGCTTCTCAGCTGGCGTGACGACGTTCCCTCCACGATCGTAGCAGGCCGTCGTCGCAAAGAGCGGATCGCTCCCCTGCAAGGGTTGTGGTCTGAGTGCCAGATAGGCCTGAATCCGATCATACACTTCCTTCAACACCTGCACCGACTCATCGGCCGACGCTCTCCCCTTCCCATGCACCCACAACCGCCACTTCTCACCGGGCACCAACTCCTGTAAGTGCTCAATCCGCGCCCGACTCACTTCGATCGTGCGGAGCCCGGTCTTGAGCATCAGATAGGCCATCGCGACGTTGCGTGCACGTTGCACGTCGGTTTTCCGTGGATCGGACTCCAACGTGGCGAGTAACGCCTTGGCATCCTCGACCGGCAGATGCCGCCGCATGTGTTGCCGGCTGCACCTCCAGCCCTGGACGAAGTCCGCCGGGTTCACGAGGCCCGGATGCAGCGGCACGAGCCAAGCCAAGAATTGCCTGACCGCCGTCAGATAGCCATTCTTCGTGCGCAGGTTCGAGAAACGTTGATCGAGAAACGCACGGTAGGCCTCGAGACAGACGCGATCCAGCCGTCGGAGTTGCGAATCTCCCCCCTGCTCCAGCCAGCTGATGAAAATGCGGCCGCGTTTGAAATAGGTCCGGGCCGTAGTGGACGTGGGCTTCTGCTGTGTCAGCTGCCGCGCAAATTCGTCGAGATAAACACGGAGACCAATGAGGGTTGAAGAGGAGAGGGCTAAACAGACCGGCGGCAGTTCCCGACCCGCCCGCCTGAGCCCGGTCGTGGCCAAGGGGACCAGTGCGGTGGACTGCCCTCGATCCGGGACCTGCGGCTCACGAGTGAGCGGCACCAGTTCCATGGTCTGTATCCATCCTTTCTCTGTCCCTTACATATAATGGTAAGGTTTCTTCCGCTGAGCGGGCATCAACCCGGCGTCAGGCCAAACCTTCCTTCATAGAGATGTAGGTGGACCGTGCACGTAGGGACGTCCCCCTGCGCGTCGGGGGTCTCGGAGGCACCAGGAGACGATTGCTTGGTGACCCGACTTCCCAGTCCTCTCCCCTCGCCGCCGCCACCCTATCCTCTTCGAGCCGACCCGTCAAGGTATCTGACAAGGCGACCATCCCGGATACTAAGGCTATTCTTCACTGGACAGCCCGCCCCCATTTGTCCTAAAATAACGACCATTACGATTGAATAGGACAAAGATAGTAATCAGTAGTATTCCCTAGCCCAATTCTGATTCCTCCTGATGAGTCAAGGAGATCGCCGATCGGCATGCTCGACTCAGACGCCCCACCCGACGTCCACAGTGAGCCCCTCTCGCGTGAGGCGCTGCGTGCCGCCTGCGACTCCCCGCTGCAGTACCTCGCGATTCTCCATCGGTACTTGGACGGCGGACTCACGGCGCTGCCGGTCTCGGCGCAGCGGGTGTTTCTCCAACTCGTACGGGAGACCCTCGCGCGTGGTCGGGATCGAGTCCGGATTACGATTCGAGCACTGACGGAGAAGACCGGGTTGAGTAAGGAAACCGTCAGCCATGCCCTCCGCCAGTTGAGTAGTCCCTCGGTTGATCTGGTCAATGTCGTGGATGCGGGCGGCGCCCATCGGGCTGGCCAGTATCAAGTCCGCTGGTACACCTATCAGAAACGGACGGTCGGAACGACACCGCAGCGAAGCCGTATGAAGGTCCGTTCGCTCATCGATCATTCTTCGATCGAGAACCGCCTGCTCAGTCTGAGTGCCGAGGACCGCGCCTTGCTGGAACAGTCCTATCTGGCACTGCAACCGACCGAACGCCGTGACGTGGAAGACACGGTCAGAGACAATCTCCTCACTCTCGGGATGGTGGTCACCAAGGAGGCGTTTCATCAATATGTTTTATACGAGACAATGCGTCGCACGATGTATCATCACATTCGCCGTCACTATCCCAACATGTTTGTCTTCAATCCCGTGTCAACCTCCTGACCGTTTCACCAACCACTCTAATCTCGTAGCCATTAGATCCATGGTGCCCGTTCATTCTAGAGGTTACGCACGTAACAAACTGAAAAACAAAAAGTTTCAATAACATGATTTAAAAGATTATTATGTTACGCGCGTAACGTCCACACGTTTCTTTCGAATATTATCCTTTGATAGTAACATTTTACATCCCTATATCCAGGCATCCATCTCAATCTAGAATCCGTATCATCCTTCGCCACCACATCACATCTGTCATTAAAAAATGGCTAGGTTAATTCAATCATTTTGACAAAATGACTCACTGGCGGAAGCGACGTAAAGAAACACCGATTCTGTCTTCGACGTACCAATTTCAAAAACCACACTAACACTACTTTGTATATATTTGACCACTGTATATTTCTTTTATTCTTTTTATATGTTACGCGCGTAACATCAAACGACTGTGACCTTGCTAAACCCAATGGATTGGCTCCCCGTCACTGCTACATACAACATAATGCATTGACAAGGATCCATCTCTTTGATACAAGAGCATTGCCCTAGGTTATTTGCATTTCACTTTTGCCCCAGGTTTTCATCTATCATGAAGACGTACAAACGCCAAAAAGAGACCCCAGCTATCTTGACCGGTCGCATTAAGCAACATCGGAAAACAGAGCCGCAGGCTAGGGCAGATAGGGCCCTCACAATGACGGAAGTCGCTAAGACGCTTGGTATTCATCGCGACACGCTTAAACGTTGGATTAAAGAAGGAAAAATTCCGGATGCCCGACGAAACTCCAGAAACTCTTACCGCATGTTCACACAGGATGACGTGAATAAAATCAAGATCCTGATGCAAGACCGAAAAGGGATGACCCTCAATGACGAAAGGGATGGCAGGGGTTAGGCAACGGGATGTCAAACGGATCCACGAGGGAGGCGCGTCATGATCATAGCACCCCATAATCAGCGTGGAGGAGTCGGCAAGACTACGACATCCGTTCACATTGCACATGCCGCGGCCTTATACGGGAAGCGCGTCCTTCTGGTTGACAGCGATCCTCAAGGGTCGCTGAGAAATATTCTGAAGATCCAGCACGACTCCACGTTGCACGACCTGCTCGATAATGGGTTTAAGCTCGAAGAGGTGATTATCAAAGGTGTGCGTACCGGGCCAGAAAAAGGAACGTTGGACGTGATCATTAGTGATAAGGCTTTGACTGAAACCGAAACAAAATTGATTCAGTCAGGGAACCGTGCGGAAGCTGTCGGTAAACTGCGCGAAGCTCTCGCGCCAGTTAAAGACATGCAGTACGATTTAATCCTGATCGACAGCCCTCCTGGACTATCTCCGATTTTACAGTCCGTCTATCACACAGTCGATAGTCTTCTGGTACCCATCGCGATGGATTATATGTCTTTCGTCGGGTCCCATCAGGTCATCGAGAGTCTCAGCCTCCTGAAGCAGGACTATGACATCCGAGCCACGATTGCTGGTATTTTACCTGTCGCGGTTGATCACCGCTTGGCTGTTACGGATTCGACGCTCACGAGCATTAAGAATAAGTATGAAAAATACTATCCGATCTTCCCACCTATTCGTATCGACGCGACGATTGCCAAATCGGGCATGCGGGGCCAGACTCTTTATGATCGCCTCGCACTTCCGGTGGAGCGCTTAACACCGGATCATCGTGCTGCTTGGGATTACTACCAAGTGATGAAGCTGTTGATCGAAGGTCAGCATTCGCCAGGCATCCTGAAACAGCCGGATGCCTAACAGCGAGGAGGAGAGGATAGGAGTATGAAATCTAAGTCACGAGATCGTGAGCCAATCGACATTGGTGATTCACTTCCCGACGCGCATTACCAGTCTTTATCTCCGGTCCCGAATGATCGCCGCCGCGAAGAAGAAGCCAAGAGTATGCGCAATGTCTTTGGCGCAGGAACAAACGAACGAATTACAGAGATTGCACTCGATCGGGTCGATGCCAGTCCTTATCAGCCACGCCTCGCGATAAACGAAGAGGCCCTCAATGAGTTGAAGGAGTCAATACGCGAACGTGGCGTTATCAATCCTATCCTCGTTCGTGCCGGCAATAATGGACGCTACGAACTTATTGCTGGCGCGCGTCGAGCTGAAGCTAGCCGGACCCTTGGCCGCGCCACGATTCCAGCAATCGTGCGCAATTATTCAGACCAAGACGCTGAGTATCTTGCGCTGATCGATAACATACATCGGCAAGACCTCGGCGTCCTAGAACAAGCACGATCCTTTGCTCGATTGATTGACCGGCATAACTTGACCCATGAAGACCTCGCCAAGCAGCTGAAATGTTCGCGCGCACGCATTACGCGGATGCTGAAAGTACTGGATCTCCCTCAGGAGGTTCAAGATCTCCTCTACGCACCTGGTTATGAATTTGGAGCATTGCATGGGGAACTCTTGGCCGGTGTGAAATCGTCGGAAAAGTGTTTTCGCCTTGCCCAACGCCTCGTTCAAGAGAGATGGAGCACTCGCCGCCTCGAAGAGGAGATCAATCGTAAGCCACGAGTACATAAAGGGTATGAGTCTGTTGTCTATGAAGAACGGCCTGATGGCTTTAACTTGCGCATCAATTTTCGTGACAACCATGAATATGACATCGCGCGCTCAGAGGACGCGATCCGAAAAGCCCTCGCCCGTCTCACCCGAATGAAAACCATAAGCGGCCAGAGAGACGGAGCCCTTACCACCGAAACATCCGAAGTCGGCTGAGCCCGAAAGTACGTGGTTTCAATTCTTTTCAAAGATTGCCCTTTCCCGACGGCTACGCCGATACTTTCTTTCAACTATCGAAAAGATCACAAGAGACTTTTATTCTTTTTCACGTCGATCCAAAAATTAGTATCTCTCATCCCCACAATACTGAGAAGATTTTCTGTATATCTCTGGTTATCCACAGGCGTTCGATACTTGACAGAAGGGTTTTCGATAGATGACAGAACGTTCGATACTTGACAGAAGAGCAGGGACGATAGTTGACCGAAACGAAACGATAGTCGAGAGAATGTTCGATGGTTGAGAGAAGGATATTCAGCGCTAAGTACGTGATACTCCACGAACTAGCCATCAATAGCGATCCCTCCTACGTTAAACCCTTAACGAAAGAATAATCTACGTTACGATGGATCACGCTGACTTCGTCACCTCTTCGGAAGAAAATCCATTGAATAGGGTACTTGATACTCCAAAAAAAGAATTTCTCCTCACAGCTCCCGTTTTACTGCTATCAGAACACATTCTGGGCTCCATCCCTCTCTGGGAGGTCAAAAGCAAGAACCGTAGAGAAGGACTCCGCGAAAAGGAAGTCGTCCGTGAGGTGTATTACCGGGGAGAGGTACGCAAAATCCCATTGGTGATTTATGCGAGCGGGGATTTAGGACTCCCGAATTCGGTCGATCTTGAACTCTTCCGCGGGTTTGAACGCTGGGCGCTTAGGCAGCTCGAGCGCAAGAAAACGTTAGAGCCGATTGTAAAGATTTCAGGGGCAGAAATCCTGCACGCAGCTGGGAAGGAGCCGTCAGGTGCCGCGTATGCAGAGGTAGATCGTTTCTTTTTGCGGATGGCTGGGACCATGATTTCTGCTGGTCGGACAAAGACAGAGGTGGCTGGAGAAGAAAGAACGAGAAGTTCGTTGACGCGGAAACGACTGCGAAGCAATAAGGGGATTGTGTTTAAGATTTTTGGTACGGTCGTGTTACCAGGCCAACCGAATAAAAAGGGTGAGTTGGTGGATAAATACGAGGTGGAGCTCGCATCTTGGTATCGTGACAGTTTGTTGATGGGGAACTGTTTTGTGATCGACCATTCATTATTTAGTGGGATGAAAGGATCGCTCTCAAAGTTGTTGCATCAACTTCTACATAATCTCTTCTATCTCGGGAAGGGACATGCAGAACAGCGATACTCAGATCTCGTGCGCTATTGGCAAATCAAGCAGTACCTGGCGAAGTCGAAAGTAATCGAACAGTTTGCCGAGGCTCATCGGGAACTTGTCAAACGAGGGTTTCTAGAGCATTGGCAGATTGTTCCTGTGGGTCAACGTGATCAGAAAGACTTTCTCTTTGTGTGGGATGCGGGAGCTGCGTGGTGGAAAACAGAGGCGCAATTACCAACGGTACAAGCGAAGTATGAATTAGGGGAGGCGCATCACATCGACGCAGACCCTGTGATTGATCCATTTCTCAGTGCGCTCCCTGAACCAAGCACACGAGCCGCTACAACATCGGTGACTGATAGTAATTCAGCAGCGCGCCTATTGGATGAAATTATGGGATTGTCCGGTCGTCGGAAGGACCCTGAGGTTTGGGAGAAATGGTGGAAGCGAGCCATCGCGGCAGTTCCTCACCCACGGATTTGGCTTCGGATTGGCGAAGTGAAAGAAAGGAAGGCACGCGGAGAACGTATTAATATGGGAAGCTATCTCGCGAAGCTGGTTAAGATTGAAGCTAAAACCCTCGGAGTACCCTGGGCTGAGGACGAGAACAGGAGCGCGTAGGAGGAGTTGGAGAAATGGGTGGAAACATCCCTTCGGCGGCACGTGTCATGTCCCATGGCACGTATCGGAAGAGGTATACGTCACTGATTTCGTACAACCGGTGCGCGTTTCTCATAGGAAGCGACCGGGACAGGATCGACTGTGCCTTCGCCTGTCAGGAGAAGGGGACGGAGTCGGCGCCGATACACGCAGAACAGGGATGCAAGCAGATGTACATTTCTCACCGATGATTAAGGAGTTGCTCTTCCCTCCGCTCTCACGGTTTTCCTCGCCCTGTCAGATCGCTTTGATACAATAACCGACTGTCATGAGTGTGGTCCTCCTTCTCCTCTTCGCCGGCGTGTTTCTCAGCCTGTTCCAGTCCACGCGCGACGGGTTTCTCTGGCTGCTCGCCGGTGCCCTGGTGCTGGGCATCGTGTACCTGGTTTTTCCTCTCTCTCCGTGACCGCCTTCTCTCAAGCCGTGCTTCGCCATCGCATGCCGTCGGACACTGTATTGCGACTCGTGTAGTCACACGAATCAGGGCATGCCTACGTAAGACGGAGATCACCTCAGTGGCGATCCAGCAGATTCAACAGGTCCGGCATGGATCCCCTCGGCCTCCTCTGCGATCACGAGTCGACACCGAGCCCACAAGGTCATATGCCCCACGTGAGATCGGGTCATTATTGGGATGGAGCCTGGCACACTCCTGTGGAGGCGTCATCGGACAGGGAGTTGGCATCTCGTCGGACTCGTCGCGAGCAATCTCCATAGAACAAGAACGTGGCGAATCTGTGGGGATTGCGCCAGCAACGTGCTGAGGCAGTGGGGCTCACGGATGATCCGACCGTGCACGTAATCGTGACCGAACAACAGGTGAGTGTCACGGCGAGCGAAGACGGTACGCAGGGGGAACGGAACGGCTACGCGTTCCGCACTCATCTTGGGTTGCCGTCGGGTGGCTCACACAGTTTCTTCCTTCTTGAATTGCGGGAACTCGATCTCACTGACAAAGCAGGCGGGTTTGCTCGACAGAACACTGGCTGTGGCCCATGTCAACAGCAGAAAAAGAAACAGGAGAAGAGAACGAAGAGTCAGATACCGTGAAGGCGGACGCTCTCGGTAGGTGAGGCAGACTGTCTCAGTTTGACCCAAAGCAGACGTACACGACTGACCGCTATCAGAGGGGGAGGGCTTACACGGATCCGCAGAAGAACCCATGATACATGGTCCCATTGTCGCAATTTATTGGACCAACGTTGAGCATGGCGTACTATTCACTAATAGTCGTGGCGTCTTCTACGAACAGAAAATGGCAGCTCCGGTTCTTATATGGACCCGCCTAAACATTGTTATGAGCTTGAGGGTTTTCGATGATTGAGTGGTATCTCTCGATCCGCAATCTCATACGCGCGCTTGAGCAGAAAGCACGCGATGCGTTGGAGTTGTACGAGAGGCAAGGCAAAGATGCCGCCGCCCCAATCAATGGATACATGAATACCGACTATCAGCAGCTCTGGGATCGTTGGAGGAGCCGCTTCCCTGACGAACACCTCGGCAACCTAGGAAGACACATTGGCTTCGGAATGGATAAGGACTACCGAGACATTGTCACGCATGACCTGCCAGAGTTGGAGAAGCGAGCTGAAGCACATCTACTTAAGGAAACAAGAGTCGGAACACAACAAGCATTGGGATTCGAAGAACTCCTGCACCCTGTAATAATGGAACACTCCTACCAACTTTACAGAAACGGCCATCTGAGAGAGGCCGTGCTGAATTCCATCACAGCCCTCTTTGACTTCATCCGGAGCCGGACCAAAGCACAAGAGGACGGTGATCGGTTAATTGGCCAAGTCTTTTCGCTTGCAAACCCCAAGTTGGTGTTGACCGAGTTAGAAACAGAGTCCGGTCAGAATGAACAAAAAGGGTTCATGCAGATATTCAAGGGTGCTTATCAGGGCATCAGAAATCCAAAGGCACACAGCCTGACCCACGATTTGACCCCAGAAAAGGTTGCGCAGTATCTAGTATTTGCGAGTCTGCTAATTCGGCGCGTGCAGGAGGCCAAGGATGCCAAGAAGCGCGCATAACAAGCGGTTCCAACGGTCGCGCCCGCCTTGCGGCGGCCGCGCCGCTGAGCGACGGCGTTGGCCGACATAGCAGAATCCAAATGCAAGAAACCGAGCCTGACTACAAACGCCCTTTCGACACCGATGACTTCCGAGGCTACTTCACCTGGGATAGCTCCACTACGAAAGCTGCGGGCTCAAGGCTTTACCACGCTTGTCATCAAGACGAGCTTGAAGAAGTATTGAGTCGCGGTGAATTGATCCTGCGAAGTACTTGGTCTCTAAATCTGCCGGAACATGGGCTTTGGGAATCACCTGGCGTATGGGCCGGGCTAAACTATTACACGAACGGGAATAGGTACGGGCCGTTTGTCATCGAGTTCCCGCTTGAGGTTCTCAATGGCAAGCGATTCATGGCCTTCCGTCGAACCGGCGGTCGAAAAAGATTCTTTTTCGTACAATACGAAGCACAAATCCCAATCTACAGTTTCGAGTCGAAGATATGGCGAACCGTAAATCCAAAACATTATTTCACAGATACTGGAATCGGTGCAATTTGGGACATCGTTCTTACCCAACCCATTTTGATTGGCAGTGCGGTTGTTACGGGAGTTGAACATCCAAGCTGCATCTCAGGAAAATGCAATGGTTCATCGGCACGTGCAAATCGAAAGTCTCTTCGTTCGCTCGCAAAGGAAAAGCTCACAGAATTGTTGGTTAGCAACAACGAGTATGCGTCGTTTCTAAAGCGATTCGATGTTGCCGAAGGTATGGAGATTACACTGCCGTTGATGAACAAGAATGAGTGCAGCACCTAAAGTCGGCCAACAAGACGGTCAAGCCGAGCGGTGGATTCGGCGTGTTCTGAAATCAATGTCAATTGGCCGCCGCCGGGTTCCCTTAGACGTTAATGCGACAAGGCTGAGGACTGCTTCATGGCGGTGCGGTCTCGTCGCCGAACTTCCGCACTTGGCCGCTAGCGGACGGTGGGTGCGGGTGACGACATTACACCCAACATGATCCTTGGTAATCGTTCATGCCCCACACCAAGCTGCGCGGCATCAGCGTCGAGGAACCCTTCTGCCGCAGTCCTTTAAGTTCGTTGTGGCGTCTCGCCTGCGGCGACCGCGCTGCTCCTGGTTCGCTTCGCTCATCCCGTCAGACGGCGCGACTCACGCCCTGCTCATGACCCCAATCACACAGACCGATGGACGGCACCGCGCCCGCGCCGTGCCGCACTCGTAATCGATTGGCACCGTCCATCCGCGCCGGGCAGATGGACCGTGCGAAGACGCCTCCTCAATCCAATCTCGTCACTCGCATCGGTGGGAAAGAAAGACCGCTGACAGACAGGAGGGGAGGGGGCATGCGTGCCTGTGTGTCGTGAGGCTATCACACCGTTCTCGACGTCAAGGCCTCCGCGCGCGGCTGCGCCACGTGCTCGCGAGCGTGTGTCACACGGCCCTGACGGCTGCGCTTTCGGTGTGCTGGAGGCCTTCCACTCAGGCAATTCCGCTTGGGACAACGCGGAGGGAATGACATGAAACCATTCAACAACGAACAACCAGCGATCGTGGCGACCTTGGTGCCGGAAGAGGACCGGCTCGAGTTTCTGCCGCGCCACTTTTGGATGCACATGCTCACCGTGGAGAAAGTTCTTTACGCGCAGTTCGCCAAGCTCTGTCCCCCCTACACCGGAGGGTATTGGCACTTCTATGACTTGAGCAACGGCGGGTGTTATCTCGCACCGAGTCATGAACGCTATGCACTCGTGCATGCGGACAATTTCTTTGATGCCACGGTCTCGGGGGATGCCGCTGGGATCATCGTATCCCTGTTCACGTTCAGCCACCTGTCCTTCCTGTTGGAGGACGATCCACACGGTCCTCGGATTGCCGACTACTTCCATCTGCTACGTGACTTCGCAGCCGACCATTCCGAGGCCGGCCTGATCTTTCGAGCGATCGACTGATTCGCTCAACAGGGCCGGCGGGCCTCGCTCGCTCGTCGGCCTTGTCTGATCAGGCCAGTTCTCCATTACTTTTCCCACATTGATCTCTCCGATCCTGACCCAGGAGTGTGGTGGACCGTTCCACCAGCATGGTGGCACCGCGCCCGCGCCGTGCCCTCCTTCACGCACCGTCGTGTCGCCTTTGGCGGCCCGACCGTGCGGACTGTTCTCCCAGTCCATCCCATTCCCTCGCCCCCCACGGTGTGTGGCACTCCCGACAGCAACCGCGCCAGCCAACGGCCCGGAGGGCTGTCACGCTCGCACGCGTCCGTGGCCACAGATTCGGAGATGGTGTTGCGCCTCCTGCTGTGCGTGAGAGGCGCAACACATGTTCGTGAAAGAGACCGGTGGGCCGGTCGACGCGCTGTGGCCGTTGGTCTCGGGGGTGGCTGTTCTCATGGGGAGACAGTCCAACAGAAAGGACACGAGGATGAAGAGTGTAACGATGTATCGGGCGAATGTTCGAAAGCTGAAGCGGCATCCGAATGCGATCCGGGCGGATCGAGCCGCGCAGGCGCTGGCCTACTATCGTGTGGCGGCTCTCCGGGAGCCGGGCGTCTCGGTCGACACCGTGCTGTCCGATTTTCTCTCCGACCTCCGTCATTTCTGCGATCGGGTGCACCTCCATCTCGCGAAGCTCGATCGGATGGCCCATCGCAATTATCTCACCGAGAAATATTCACGGTAGGCCAACAAACGGGAGTCGGAACGGGAGCAGCCGTTCCGACTCTCTGACAACCAAGCATCACACAGAAGAGAAAGGCGAGAAGATGACAAAGAAGATCGTATCAGGAAATCAGAACCAGCCTGGCACCACGTCAGTCTGTATCCCCCTCTATCGGTTGCAGGTGGTGAAAGAACCACACTCACCCCTCTACGGCGCACCGAAGATGTCTGATTCCTCCGATGTGTCGAGATTTCTCCGCGCCCACTTCGAGGGGCGACCACACGAAGAGTTTCTCGTGCTGTTTCTCGACGCGAAGAACACCCCCGTCGGCTATCAGGTCGTGTCGGTTGGGAGCCTCACGCTCTCGATCGTCCATCCACGCGAGGCTTTTAAAGCTGCCGTGTGCATGAGCGCGGCGGCCGTGATTTTTGCGCATAACCACCCTAGTGGAGATCCGACACCAAGCCTTGAGGACCGCACGTTGACGAAACGGCTCGTCAGCGCCGGAGAGTTACTCGGCATTCGGGTGCTCGATCATATCGTGATGGGGGAGGGGCGGCATGTCTCTTTCGCCGATGAAGGATGGTTGCATGGGGAGGGGCGAGACGTCCTGTCGAACGACTGATGAGCGATGAACGGGAAAGTACAGACCAACAGACTTGAACAAGAACGAGAGGACAGCATCATGACACCAGACAGGATCGACGCATCACCGAATCGACATGATGGAGAGGGCTGGCACTGCCCGGATTGCCAGAGCTGGGGCCCGTTTACCGTTGAGGTCTCCATGCGCGTGCTGGTGAGCGAGGAGGGAACGCCCTTTCGTGAAGAAGCCGGCGGCACGGACGACGACCGAGCGTTTGCGAAGTGCCACGACTGCCAGCGACAGGCCCCCGTGGCTCTCTTCGCGTGGAAGGAGCGTGACTGATGACGAAACGAGCACAACGGCGATGTGTGAGCGATCTGCTGAGCAGCATCCGTCACGACATCTATGCTGCCATCCATCAAGACCGTATTCCCTTCTCATGGAACGGCATCGAGTTGCGCGAATACATCGTGGACAAGGCCCAGCGGTCCCGCGCGGCTCATGCGCTGATGGGCCGACGGGCGCGAGACTCCCGCAACCACATCACGATCAGCGCGGGTTTGTGAGATGACAATGGAGCACAGAAAGGAAGAAGACATGACGACCCAAGCGGAGACCATCTTTGTGAGCCCGGACGGTGACGCAGGACCACAGCAGGAACTCATTCCGAGTGTGAGCATTGTCAATCTGTTACAGCAACGGGAGGCGGTCCTGACGCTCTTTCGCGAGGCGCTCGACAAACTGGAGCAAGCTGACGCCTTGGCAACGGCGGCACGGCTCGGATTTCCTGATCTCTGCATGGCCCGAGGGTGGCGAGGCAACGGCATCCGTGTGACGGGCGAGTATACCAACCGTACGACGCTATTGGAGACGTTTCAAGCCTGTGTCGATGCCGGCGGGTGGACCACGCTCTTACAGGATTCTGGCCTGCGGTCCATGATGTCCGCGTCAAAGAGAAAGGAGGTGGATGAGCAAATTGGAGCAGAGAAGGTGCCGGAACTCACGCGCGAGGCGATTCGCGCCACCTTTGCCACGCTCCATGACTCACGAGTGGACATGCTCGAGCAGGGGGTGATTGAGTGTTTTCGCCACCTCTCCTGGGATTATAAGACGAATTTGCCGCAGAAATTTGGAAAGCGGATGGTGATGACGTCTCTCACGTCGTATGGCAGCGCCAACATGCGGCAGACCGATCATCTGGACGATCTCCTCCGTGTCTTTCACCTCTGTGATGGCAAGCCGGAGGCCGATCATCGGAGAGGAGCCCATCGGCTCATTGCCGATGCGATGCAGTGGACCTCAGCGTGGCCGAAGCTTGCCGAGCATGACTATGTCGCCATTCGGCTGTTTAAAAATCAGAACGGGCATGTGACCTTTACGCGACCGGATCTGATCCATCGGCTGAACCGAATCCTCGCCAAGCACTATCCTCACGCCTTGGCCGCGCCGAAAGACTGAGGAGGAATGGCGCTGGTGCGATGAGACCGCAGGGAGGAGGGGAGGGAATCAGGACTCTCTTTCCTTCTTTCTATCGCGTTTCCCGCCCCTCACCCACGACGGGGCAGGGACGCCTGATTCTGAGTTCGGCGAATGAGACGCTGCAGGCGTGCCAGCCTCCTGGCCATTGGCTGGCGCGGTTGCTCGCCCCATGAGCCGCCCCACGTAAGGGCGTCGCGTTCCATCTCGGCCACACGTGTATGTGGACACGTGTTACGTTACAGGCTACACTCTGACGGTGAAGATACGGAACTTTCTCCATAAAGGCTTACAACGACTCTATCTGGATGACAACGCCAAGGGCGTGCCGCCCGATACGGTGGAGAAGTTGCGGAAGATGTTCGCCTTCCTGGACGTGATGAGCGGTGTCGACGAAGTGCGCGCCCTCACCGCATGGAAACCGCACACGTTGACCGGCGACCGAAAAGGCACGGTCAGCTTGAGCGTGACGCGCAACCGTCGCTTGACGTTCCGCGTGGATGCTGCCGAACAAGAAATCTATGACGTGAATTTAGAGGATTATCACTAACACAGGAGCACCCGGCCATGCCTATGAAGAACCCGCCGCATCCCGGCGATTTTATCCGTACCGAGATCATTCAACCGGCTGGTTTGTCCGTCACTGCTGCCGCTGCCGTGCTGGATGTCTCCCGCCCTGCCCTTTCAAATTTGTTAAACGGGAAGGCTGACCTCACCGGCGAGATGGCCTTGCGGATCGAAAAGGCCTTTGGCGTCACAATGGATACGCTGATGAAGATGCAGTCCAATTATGACATTGCCGAGACACGCCGCCGCGAGAAGGACATTAAAGGTGTGCGGCGCTTTCATGCGGCGATGCACCCGTGACCGGGTTCCTTGAATGGGAAGGCAGACAGATGAGGAGGGTTCTTCCCAAGGGTCTGATTGTGTCAGAACAGAGCGGACGTGTTAAGGGCGCACCGTCCAATAGACCACGACCGCTGCAAGAAACGTCACGAGCGCGGCGAGGAGATTCAGATAGCCCAGGGCGGTGGCCCGGCGCATCCGCGTCTCAGTCTGTTCCAATACCGCGGTGACGTCCTTCCGGATCGCGCGGGCCACGTCCGTGGTGTGGGTCGCCATCTCCGCCTTCATGGTCTCCGTGCTGGCGGTCAGCGTCGCTGTCACGATCCGCTCCGCTTTAGTTTTCGTCTCCGTGCCCCATCGGTCCAACAACGCTTCGAGCGTCGTGCGATAGTCCTCGAGCATCGCCTGGTGCGCGGACCGGCTCTCGGCCAACAACCGCATGTGGAGGGTTTGCACAATCAGAATCGGATCTTCTCGGTCTAGTGCCACGCCATGCTTCGACGCAATCTCGTGGAGTAACTTGTCGGTGGGATCGTCGCCCATCACAGCACTGGCACGGCGGAGAACTGTTCAAAGAGCTGTTTCTTGATAATCGCCAACCGTTGCCTCGTCATGATCGTGAGGGAGGGGAGGGCGATGGCCTCATCGAACGTCAGATGGGCTTGCAACATCTCACTCAGATCGCGGCCAAACGTTTCTTTTTTCAAATCCGGGAGCGGGATGATGGCGGAAATCCGATCTTTGTGCTCCCGATAGGCCTTCATCTGCTCAAAGGATTTGCCCTCCAACTCAATCGGCCCCCAGTACGGATTCAACCAGACGACGAAGGGGACGTCAGCCGGGAACTGACGGATGAGCTGCGTCAGACCGGTGAGCGTGTCGAGCAAGGCCTGTCCCCCGGTGACCACCGTATGCACGATCAATTGATGACCCATGTCGCGCAGCAGGGTCGGCACGTGGTTCGACAGCACATAGGCCGAGAGCGGCACGAAGGAACTCGCACCATTGTCAATCACCACATCCACTTTGGTCTTTGCCACGAGTTCAATCAGTTGATCGAAACTGCGCGGATCGATCTCGTCGTGCTGTATAATGCTCAGCCGGGACACCTTCAAGCTCTTGTACGCCTCAAACGACGCATTGACCGGATCGGTATCGAGACAGAGCGGGCGCTTCCCTTTCCCCACCTGATACTGCGCGATGAACGCCGCTATCATGGATTTACCGACCCCGCCCTTACCTTGCACGATCAGATGAATGGCTGCCATTAGATGAGTTCCTCCTTGTTGGGAACGGGATTAAACGTAAAGCCCGTGGTTCCTTTTGCGGAGCCCGGCTCGCGCGGCAGGGATGGGGAGGTCGGTCTGGCTCTCGCGGGCGTCAGGATCAACTTATTGACGTACAGCCGAAACGCTTGATAGCTGAAGGTCACCTTCTGTTCCGCGTGCAACGTTCGCCAAATCGTGATCACAGACCAGCCCTCGTCCAGGGCCTGGCGAATCTCCGGGAGCAACGCGAGAAAGACCGCGCGATTACGTTCACGGGGTGACGCCGGGTGCGTCTTGACGCGCTCCGCAATCCGCGCCGACAACCGCGGTTCCATGCGCCTCCCTCACGACAGTCAGAACGTACACGATGAAACAACGCACAAACAAGCTGTAAGAACTACTTATATAGTATAAAGCGCGCTAAATCTATATTAAACAACAGTTGCCAGACATGTATGAGTCCTGTTACATAGAAGAAACATGCAGAAACGCAGGGCAGGATAGGTGAAGGGGGCCCACCACTGACACTGGTCGGCCACCCTTCACAGGCCCCTTCTTCGCGCCTGCGCGCTCAACGGGGTTTCTATCGTTCGAGGTTGAAGACCACAGACGACGCATGACACCACGGCAGAAAACCAATCGCAAAGACTTCCAACCGATCAAAGTCTATTGTTTTCCGGACGAGCGGGAGTCCATCGAGCAGCAAGCCCGTTCGACCGGATTGAGCAAGTCGTCCTATCTGTTGCAAGTCGGCATGGGTTATCCCATTCGCAGCATCGTGGACCATCACCAGGTTGAAGAGTTGGTCAAGGTCAATGGGGATCTTGGGCGGCTCGGCGGACTCTTAAAATTGTGGCTCTCGAACGGGAAGCCCATCCCGGGGATCGATGCCCGCACCATCCGCGAGACGTTGAAGAAGATCGACCGGACACAGGATCAGATGCTCGCGCTGATGCAGAAGGTCCTTCGGCCACAGGCCGAACCCATTTCAAGTATAGGCACGAGCCCACGCACACAGAAGGACGACGGCACATGATCATCAAGCATGTGCCGATGCGATCACTGCGGAAGAGCAATGTCGTGTCTCTCGTAGACTATCTGACGAACACTCAGGGGAGACAGGAACGGGTCGGGGAGATCACGCTGACGAACTGCCAGAGTGACCGGCACGAAGCTGCGTCACTCGAAATGTTGAATACCCAATCGCTCAACAGACGCGCTCAATCGGATAAGACCTATCATCTCATCATCAGTTTCCGGCCTGGGGAGCTGCCCTCGGCGGCGACCGTGCGAGCGATCGAAGCCCGAGTCTGTCACCGACTGGGATTTGGTGAGCATCAACGGGTGAGTGTCTTGCACCATGACACCAACAACGTGCATCTTCATCTGGCGATCAATAAAATCCATCCGACACGGTACACCCTCCATGAGCCGTACAACGCCTACCGGGCCTTTGGAGAACTCTGCGACAGCTTAGAGGAAGCCTTTCATCTCGAACGCGACAATCACCAGGTCCGGAAAACCGGTGGGGAGAATCGGGCGTCAGATATGGAGCGGCACGCGGGCACCGAAAGCCTCATCGGGTGGACGCAGCGGGAGTGCCTTGGCGAACTACGGTCTGCGCACAGTTGGCCAGAATTACATAAGGTCCTTTGTCAGCATGGGTTAGTGATTCAACCACGCGGCCAAGGGCTGGTGATCACGGACGGGCAGGGGACCTTTGTGCGGGCCAGCTCGGTTGCGCGGGATCTCTCGAAGGTCTCGCTCGAACGGCGTCTTGGCCGGTTCCAGCCACCCGGTCCTGTCCAGACCACGAAGCCCACACGCCGGTATGAATTGAAGCCGGTTCAGAGCCGCGTGGACACCCAGGCGCTCTTTGAGCGGTATCAACAAGACCGGCTGGCCCGCGCTCAAGGAAGAGCCGTGGCCAGGCACGAGGCGCGAACCAACAAGGCGCGGCACATTGATGCGGCGAAGCGAGCCGGACAGATCAAACGGGACACGATCAAACTGACCATGAGCGGACGAATCACAAAGAAGCTCCTCTACATGCGTGTGTCTCAGTCGCTTCGATCCGATATCCGTCAGATAGTCGATCGGCATCGGCGCGACTGTGTGACCATCACGGAGCGCTACAAGCGACTGACGTGGGCCGATTGGTTGCGACAACAGGCGCTCGCGGGTCATACAGAGGCGCTGCGTGCGTTGCGCGCCCAGGACGCCGCACGCGGTCTGACCGGTGACACGATCACGGCGGTCGGAACCAGACTCGTTGACGCGGTTGTTGGCGCGAAGCAAGACCACATTACAAAACAAGGCACCATCATTTATCGGGTCGGGCTCTCGGCCGTCCGCGACGACGGGACACGCTTACAGGTTTCGCGTGAAGTGACGAATGAGGGGATCGACGCGGCGCTCCGGCTCGCCGTCCAAAAATACGGCACCACGATTGCGGTCTCCGGGTCTGATGACTTCAAAACTCGTGTGGCACAGGTGGCCGCTCATTCCCATCTCACCATTCGGTTCGATGACCCGATAGTGGAGCACCAGCGCCAACGTTACGGGCGGGACTCGCAACGTCCACCCATACAGGATACCGCGACACCTCTCACCTCGCCGAGCGATGCCGTGCTCCGCCATCTTGCGGAACAGGAACGAAAACGGTTACAGATCATTCGGACGCCGACCCTCAGACGGTTCGAGGAGCGAGACCAAGGGATGGTGCGATTTGGGGCTGTAGAGAAGATCGAGGGGAAATATTTTGCCCTGGTGCACCGGCAGGACGAAATCTTAGTGCTGTCCATCGATGACGCAACATACGGACGATTCGCCTCATTGAAACGAGGGCAGTCCATACGCGTGTCTGCTCGAGGAACGATCACGCTGGGGAGAGGGCGTAGGCGATGAGCACCACCTACAACAATGCGGTGGGTCCCCAAGTTCGAAACCCACACCCGAAACCAGGGGTGGTGATTCCCTTCTTGGCCTGTGCCTCGCTCGTCGTTGGATTGCAGTCGGCCACCCAATTCTTTGCCGCTACGTTCAACTATCAGGACGTATTAGGGGACCAATTCGGTGGACTGTATAAGCCCTGGGCGATTCTTGAATGGGCCTCCCGTTGGATGAGCGACTATCCGATGCAGCTCCGGCAGGCCGGAGGGTTCGGCATGATCGTGGCGGCGAGTGGATTGTTGTGTCTCGCCATCGTTCGTACGGTCCAGGCCTCACGGCCTCGACCCAATCCGTTCCTGCACGGCTCGGCACGATGGGCCAATCGAGAGGATCTTGAAGCCGCCACGTTGCTGCCTCGCGCACGCACGGTCATGGATCGGGTGAAGGGCGCGCCGAACCATTTAAGCGATGGCGTGTATGTGGGGGGCTGGCTGGATACGAAGGGCACGCTGCACTACTTGCGCCACAGTGGACCGGAGCATGTGTTGACCTATGCGCCGACCCGATCCGGCAAAGGGGTCGGATTAGTCATTCCGACCCTGCTCTCTTGGCCGCACAGCGCCCTCGTGGCCGATCTGAAAGGGGAGTTGTGGGAGCTCACCGCCGGATGGCGACAGCACCACGCGAAGAATAAAGTCTTGCGATTCGAACCGGCTGCGGCGCAGGGCAGTGTGCGGTGGAATCCGCTGGATGAAGTGCGGCTAGGGACCGAACACGAAGTGGCCGACGTCCAGAATCTGGCCACGATCCTCGTCGATCCCGACGGACGGGGACTGGAATCTCATTGGCAGAAGACGAGCCAAGCATTGCTGGTCGGCGTCATGTTGCACGCGCTGTACAAAGCCCGGCACAATGGCACGACGACATCCTTGCCTGCTGTGGATGCCATGCTCTCGGATCCTCATCGGCCGATTGCGGAACTGTGGAAAGAGATGACGACCTACGGCCATGTGAACGGGCAGGTGCATCCGGTGGTGGGTGCCGCGGCCCGCGACATGCTGGATCGACCGGAGGAGGAAGCGGGGTCGGTCCTCTCATCCGCGAAATCCTACCTCGCCCTGTATCGCGATCCTCTCGTGGCTCATAATGTTAGTGCCTCGGAGTTTAGGATTCGGGATTTGATGCATCATACGAGCCCCGTGAGTCTGTACCTCGTCACCAAGCCGAATGATAAAGCCCGCTTGCGTCCATTGATTCGCGTGTTCGTGGCCATGGCGCTGCGCTTGCTCACCGATACGATTGCCGTTCATCGAGAGGCCGTTCCTCCATCCGGGATCATGGGCCTGCTTGAGCGCCTCGGGATCCAATCCGCATCTCCACAGCTCACGACGAAACCTCCTTATGCCCATCGGTTGCTTGGCATGCTGGATGAATTTCCGAGTCTCGGCAAACTCGAGATCTTTCAAGAATCCCTTGCGTTCATGGCGGGCTACGGGCTGAAGTTCTATCTCATCTGTCAGGACATCAACCAACTGCGGAGCCGTGAGACTGGGTACGGTGCTGATGAAGCCATTAGTTCCAACTGCCACATCCAAAATGCCTTTCCGCCGAACCGCCTCGAAACCGCTGAACATCTGTCCCGTCTGACAGGACAGACGACCGTCATTCACGAAAAACTGACGGTGAGCCGACGCCGCATGAGCGCCATCCACACCCAGGAATCACGGACGCACCACGAGGTGCAACGTCCGCTGCTCACCCCCGATGAATGTCTCCGGATGCCGGGGCCGAAGAAAAACGCGCAGGGACAGATCATGGAAGCCGGGGACATGGTGATTTATGTGGCGGGCTGTCCGGCCATTTACGGCCGGCAGCCGCTCTTTTTTCAGGATCCTATCTTTGCGGCTCGGGCCGCGATTCCACCGCCAGCAGTCAGGGACACTCTACGTGAGCCACATATTCCACACGTCGTGAAGATCGAGCTATGACGACAGGGTGGAGTCGCTTGCGACATCCGATCGTGATCCTGGGCTTCTGTCTCGCGGTCGGTCTTGCTCTGGCGCATCAAGCCGGTCTACGCCTCAACACCACGCGCAGCACTCCCCTCGGCCTCTATACGATGTCACACGATCCGATTGAGAAAGGGGCCTATGTGCTGTTCTGTCCACCGGAGCGTCCGGAGTTTGATCTGGCGAAGGAGCGGGGCTACATCGGGGCGGGGTACTGTCCCCGCGGATACGGGAACATGATGAAAAAGGTCTTGGCGTCCCATCACGATGTTGTGAGCGTGACAGATAATGGTGTAAGGATTAACGGGACGCTCATTCCTAACAGTCAACCCATTGAGACAGATTCACTGGGACGGCCGCTGCCACGGTTCCGTGTCACAAATTATGTGCTCGCTTCATCGGAACTCTTGTTAATGTCAGACACCAACAATCGTTCCTTCGATGCTCGCTATTTTGGTCCCGTGCACCGGGATCACATCCAAAGCCTTATTCATCCTATCTGGACATGGGAGTGAAGCCGGACGCCCCGGTGCGAAGGCCGATAACATCCGAGGACCGGTTAGCGTCCACTCCGCACCGTGATCCACACACAGACGGGGAAGCATCGAGGCGCGCTCAGTCTCCATCTTGACATGCGCCACGTGGCGCATTACAGTTCTGAGTGATTCACAGTTTTCGCCACAAGGGACTGCAACGGCTGTTTGACGACGACGATGCGTGGGGAGTAAACCCGGAGCATATCGGCAAGCTCAAGAACATTCTGGCTTCGTTAGATGCGGCGCCGACCATCGAACATATGAACATGCCAAGTTTTCGGCTGCACCCCTTGAAAGGCGCGTACAAAGGATTGTGGGCCGTCACCGTGCGGGTCAATTGGGCGGGTGATGTTCCGTTTCGACAACGGCGCACACGACGTGGACTATCTCGATTATCACTGAAGGGAGACTAAATCATGAGCATGAAAAACCCGCCTCATCCTGGCCTGGTCGTCTTGCAGGAGTGCATTGAACCACTCGGCTTGAGCATCACCGATGCCGCGACCGCCCTGGGTGTGACGCGCAACACTCTGTCAGAACTGGTGAACGGCAAGCGGGGGATTTCGCCAGAAATGGCCGTCCGGCTGGCCAAGGCGTTTGGCGGCACCGAAGACGGGTGGCTCGTGCAACAAGCACACTATGAACTAGCGCAGGTCCGACGCGATCAGATCAAAGTCCGACGCCTGCACGTCGCGTGAAGGTCTTCACCTCGCGATCCCTGAACATAGGAACTTCCAGGTACGCTGTTCACATCGCCATCCCCTCAACCTCATCGAGCGACATCTGATCGGTGCGAGCGGCGGTCATGATGGCGCAGCTTCATCGCCCCCCGTTCTTTCACGTGATCGGCCAACATCGATGTATCTGACAAGCCCGCTCTGGACGCGTGTTTCGATTCTTTCCTTCCTTACGACACATGCAACGCCGCCGCGTAGGTCTTGGCGCGGTGGGGGCGCACAACAATGTCCACATCGTGATCGAGCCTGACGAGAAAGCGGAGCAGCCGCTCCATCGAAAACTGGCGGAATGCGCCGCGCAGCATCTTCGAGATGTCCGGCTGCCGCACACCAAACAATGCGGCCGCCTCTCGTTGGGTCAAGCGGCGTTGTTTCAAGATCGTGTCGATCTTGTAAGCCAGTTGCGCTTTGATCACATGCTCGTCCGCATTCGGCACGCCAAGGTCCTCAAAGACATGGCGTCCCCCCACTTCGTATCCTTTCTTTCTCATGACCATGCTCCTTGTGGGATCTGCTCCGCGACGCGAAGTCGTTGTGGGCTCACTTCTATCTCGTGCTTCGGCGTCGCCCGACCGGACGTGGATTTCTTCTAAAAGACATGCAGCACATACACCGTGCCCCGATACCGCACCGCATAGGGCACGGAATGTGTCGCCACGATGGTCCGCGATGTTTCCACTACCCCGGCACTGCCAAACCCGGCCAAGGTCTTGGTCTCGCGATGCCTCCCCTTGTTGCGCGACGTACAGCGCGTATCCTGCGTGGCAGCGGGAAACGCGCGGAGGTCCTTGCGGCTCGATCCGACCCAAACCACTGCCCTCAGAGGTGGGTCCATCGGCATTCCTCAATATAGTGATATCACTATATTCTTCCAAGGAGAAGGCCGGGATAACGGAATATTCGGTCACATGAGCAGATCTCTTCGGGTAATGGGTTGGAAGCTGCCATGGGGCACCAAGGGAGTTCGGCGTAGCTGTTACTGTAATTCGAATACCACGCATTTCTTCTTGACTGTAGTTACAAAAAGATCTACAGTGATATGTGCAGTTTGAATGGGATGAGCGTAAAGCCGCACAGAATATTGCCAAACACGGCGTCCCATTCGATTATGCCGCACGTGTCTTTCTTGACCCAGTCCGGCTCGACAGAAAGGACGCCCGGCACGACTACAACGAGGAACGGCGGCTGACGCTCGGCAGGATTGAAGGACGGCTCTTTGTGGTGGCCTATACCGCGCGGGGCCACACGATCCGGTTGATTTCAGCACGGAAGGCCAACGAACGCGAACAGAGGGGATACCGATGACACGCTATCGACAGGACCCCAAAAAACTTCGGCGACTGACCCCGGCAGAGGCGCGACGGTTAGACCTGGCCCCTCTTGATTACTCGGACATTCCACCCCTCGGTGATGAATTCTTTACCAAGGCCACCGAAGCCTGGCCGCCGACGAAACAACAACTGACCATCCGTCTTGATGCCGATGTGCTGACGTGGTTAAAGGCCTATGGGCGAGGCTACCAGACGCGCATCAACAGGATTTTGCGGGCCGCTATGGAGAGTCGCCCGCCGCGTCGCTCACGCACCCGCCGAAAATCTCATGCACGCACCGAACACGCGGCATGACGGCTGCTTCTTGGCACACCGAGCATCAAATCACAATCCGTTCGACTTCATCCAACGACACTTGATCGGACCGTCGATCATAGAGGCCCGTCGTTCGCGCACTTTCATGGCTCGCCATCTGCTGCGCAATTTCCAGCTTCCCGCCGTTCTTGAGATATTCCGTAATGCCCGCGCGAGGCGCGAAGTTGGGAGGACTTCACTCAGGTGCTCCATCAGCACGGGCTGTTGCTCGAAGCACGTGGACAAGGATTCGTGCTGACGGACGGGGCGGGGACGTTTGTCAAAGCCAGCTCCGTCGCGCGTGACCTGTCGAAGGTCTCGCCCGAACGCCGCCTTGGGCTTCGTGAGGCTTCGCACAGACCGCGTATGGCACAGCAGCCACGAGACGAATCCAGCCGACCATCGCAGGTGAAACCCATCAGGTCCCGTTATGAACCGAGACCGCTCCGTAGTCGGATGGATACCCGCGCTCTGTACGCTCGCTATCCACAGGATCGACTCACCCGCACCAAGCCCGGTCTCACGCCTTCCAGCAGGTGAGCACCAAGAAGACGCAGCAGATATCCGCCGCGAAACGGGTCTGGCGTCTCAAGCGCGGCACCATCAAACTGACGAAGGCCACGCGCCTGCACAAAACCGCCCTCTCTCTGCTGGCATCACAACGCTATTGTTCTAACATGCATGAGATCCGCTCGCAGTCTCGCCGAGAACGGGCGGCGCTCACCACGCGGTTTCGCCACCTCACCTGGGTGGATTGGCTCCGGCAGCAGGCGATGGCGGGCGATCAAGAGGCGCTTCGCGCGTTACGCGCCCGCGACTCCACGCACGGACTCCAAGGGGACACGCTCATGGCGTCTGGTCACCCCGTGCTCAAGGCCGCGGTCGGAGCCTATCAAGATTCCGTGACGAAACAGGGGACGATCATTTATCGCGTCGGGGCGTCCGCTGTCCGCGATGACGGGTCGAAATTACAGGTGCCGCGTGAAGTCACTGACGAGGGGGATTGTTGCAGCCCTCCGGCTCGCGATGGGCAAGTACGGGACCCACCTAGCCGTGAACGGCAGCGACTTCTTCAAGGATCGCGTCGCCCGTGCGGCCGCACACTCGACCTTCGCGGTGCGCTTCACAGATGCCACGGTGGAGGCTCGCCGCGAACGCTATGCCCAGGCGTTCAGCCAGCAGTCCGTTCAGGCCCCCTCACCGGTTCAACGCCCCGCATCAGCACAAGGTTGGCCACCATCTGACGCGCCGCGTGGGCGGCGCACGGCGACCGACCGCGCCATTGACGCCTATCTTGCCGAGCGTAACAGGACACGAGAGAGGATCAGAGATATGCTCCCGCATCGCCGGTTCGAGGCGCGTGATGTCGGACCGCACCCGTTCGCCGGGCTTCGGACGATCGACGGCATTGAATTAGCCCTGATCCATCACCATCATGACATCGTGGTGGTCGGCATCGATGCGAGAACCGCGCAGCGTCTCACACGCGTGAAAGTCGGGGAGTCCATTCAGGTTCGTGAGTCCGGCTCAATCAGGATTGGGAAAGGACGACGGCTATGAGTACTGCCTATAACAATGCGATCGGTCCGCAAGTGCGTACTCCGCCACCGAAGCCAGGCCTCGTCATTCCTGTTCTGGCCGTGCTGTCCCTCGTCTTAGGCCTCCAATCGGCCACGCAATACTTTGCCTCCATCTTTCAGTACCAAGACATCTTAGGGACACACCTGAACCATCTCTATCCGCCCTGGGCGATCGTCGGGTGGGCACAACAGTGGGCGAACGACTATCCGATGCAATTGAAGCAGGCTGGGGGATTGGGGATGGTAGTGGCGGCGAGTGGACTCCTCGGCCTGACGATCGTGCGCGTGGTGCAGGCCATGCGCCCGCGCCCGAATCCCTATCTGCATGGCTCGGCACGATGGGCCAACAAAACGGATCTTGAACAGGCCTCGTTGCTACCTCGATCTAGAACCCTGTGGGATCGCATCCGTGGTGTTTCCACATCTGCCGATGATGGGGTTTACGTCGGAGGCTGGCTGGATCAGAAGGGACGGCTTCAATACCTCCGGCATAGTGGGCCGGAACATGTGTTGACCTTCGCGCCGACGCGCTCAGGCAAAGGCGTCGGCTTGGTGATCCCGACGCTCTTGTCCTGGCCCCACAGTGCACTGATTTCAGATCCGAAAGGAGAGTTGTGGGCACTCACGGCGGGGTGGCGGCAACAACATGCCCACAATAAAGTTCTGCGGTTTGAACCGGCGGCGAAAGAGGGCACGGTGCGCTGGAACCCGCTCGACGAGATCCGCATTGGGACGGACTACGAAGTGGGCGATGTGCAGAATCTCGCCACCATGATTGTCGACCCGGATGGACGCGGCTTGGAGACCCATTGGCAGAAGACGAGCCAAGCGCTCCTGGTCGGGGTGATGCTCCATGCGCTCTATCAGGCCCGCCACGACGGAACGACGACCTCACTGCCTGCGGTGGACGCGATGCTGTCTGATCCGATCAAGAAGATTGACGACCTCTGGAAGGAGATGACCATGTATGGCCATGTGAACGGGCAGGTGCATCCCGTCGTGGGGGCCGCCGCACGCGACATGATGGACCGACCGGAGGAGGAAGCGGGCTCGGTGCTTTCGACCGCCAAATCCTACTTGGCCCTCTACCGGGATCCGGTGGTGGCCCACACTGTCAGTGCGTCGGAATTCAGGATCACGGATCTGATGCACCATGACCATCCGGTCAGCCTCTACATCGTGACTACGCCGAATGATAAAATCCGACTGCGCCCGCTGGTCCGGGTGCTCCTCACGATGGCCGTGCGATTGCTCACGGACCACAACACTTTCGCTCGGCCGACAGCGCCCGCGTCTCCGGCACGGCCGCCACAGTACGCCCTCACTGCCTCGTATCAACATCGCTTGCTGGTCATGCTCGACGAGTTTCCCAGTCTCGGCAAGATGGAGATTCTACAAGAATCGCTCGCGTTCATGGCTGGATACGGGCTGAAGTTCTATTTGATCTGTCAGGACATCACGCAGCTGAAGAGCCGGGACACCGGCTACGGCCATGATGAGTCCATTACCTCGAACTGCCATATTCAGAATGCGTTTCCACCCAATCGGATTGAAACCGCCGAACATCTGTCGCGCCTCACGGGGCAAACGACCGTCGTGACGGAACAACTCACGGTGAGCGGCAGGCGCACGACCGGCTGGCACGGCCATGAATCTCGAACCACGCACGAGGTGCAACGGCCCCTGCTCACGTCCGATGAATGTCTCCGCATGCCG
The DNA here is from genome assembly GCA_011090425.1 of Nitrospira sp. LK70. GTDB lineage: Bacteria > Nitrospirota > Nitrospiria > Nitrospirales > Nitrospiraceae > Nitrospira_D. The sequence goes on from PHGD01000002.1 coordinate 28,074, forward strand.
GGGCCAAAAAAAGATCCACAGGGCCAGATCACGGAGCCGGGTGACATGGTGATGTACGTCGCGGGCTTTCCCGCGATCTACGGCCGTCAACCGCTCTATTTCCAAGACCCGACCTTTGCGGCTCGTGCCGCGATCGCGCCGCCGGTGAGAAGCGATACCTTGAGGGTTGCACAAGATCCGAACCCGGTCACGGTCCGGCTGTGACCGCTCGCCGCCCACGCGGGGTCGTCCCGGCGCTGAGTGTGTTTCTGTGTCTCACTCTCGGCGTCGTGCTGGCCCATCAGGCCGGGCTCCGTGTGAACACGACGCGCAGCATTCCACTCGGCCTCTATGTGCTGTCGAATGAGCCAATTGTGAAAGGGGCCTATGTGCTGTTCTGTCCACCGGAGCGCCCAGAGTTTAATTTGGCCAAGGAGCGCGGCTATATTGGAGCCGGATTCTGTCCCGGTGGATACGGGAAAATGATGAAGAAAGTCTTCGCGACGCATCACGATGTCGTGAGCGTGACGGATGAGGGAGTCGTGATTAACGGGACACTAATTCCAGCCAGTCAGCCCATCGGGGCGGATTCGACGGGACGACCGCTCCCACTGTTTCGCGTCAGCAATCATGTGCTGGATTCAACAGAGTTATTGTTGATGTCGGACACCAACAGCCGTTCCTTTGATGCTCGCTACTTTGGTCCGGTGCACCGAGGCCACATTCAAAGTCTCATTTATCCTGTGTTGACATGGTAGTGAGGTAGGATGCCCCTGACGCGAAGGCCGAAGGCGTCTGAGGTCAGGTTAGCCGGGATGTGAGCGGTCACGTTGTCGAGGAGCAGGCGAACGTTCACGAGAGTGGTCGGTGCTGCCCGGCTGAAATGGTCGAGAAGCACTCAGGAGGGGAAGCTCCTGCAAAGCTGGACGAGCCTGTGTGTTATCGATTGAGGACCACGCCTGAAAAGTCGTGGAAAGCTATCACATGACCGATTTTCCTTGTTTTGTCTACGATTTCTATTCTGCCCGGTCTTCTCCTTCCCTGTAACAATTCGTCTAGCAACATAAAGGATAATCCTTTACTCCCCTCACCAGTGAGTTGCGTTATATAACCCTAAGAGTCGTGATCGAGCGAGGACCGCACTCCGAACTCCGAGGTCACGGAGCTAGTCTGGATTAGGGTTCGACCACCTGAAGGAACTGGTATGGAATCATCACAGATCTCCCGAAAACAGAACCGATTCACGCTGGCTATCGTGGTTGGCCTGGTGGTCGGCACGCTGCTCGGTGTGTGGCTGCACGCCAGATATCTGACAGAGGATAATGCGCGACTCAATACCATTGAGCAATGGCAGAAAGAGATCACACGGAAAATAGGGGAGGCTAAGGATGCCGCCACCCGTCTTCACCTGGAGCACCAACAGCAGGAACTCGCGGCCCAATACAAGGCTGCTGAGATGGCCCGCGACCAAAAAGTCGAGCCACTGGGGCTGTTGGGAGAACTCTTTCTGCGCCTCATTCAAATGATTATTGCCCCACTGGTCTTCACCACCGTGGTGGTCGGGGTCGCGAAACTCGGTGACAGCACGGCGGTGGGGCGGATTGGAGGGAAAACCTTGGTCTGGTTTCTGAGCGCGTCATGTGTGAGTCTCGTGCTGGGGCTGATTCTAGTCAACATTCTGCAACCAGGAGTTCCCCTGCAGGGACATCTGCCGGACCCCTCGGGCAGTCCGGAAATTCCGAAAGAACCCCCATCGCTGAAACGGTTTTTCTACCAGCTCATCCCGTCCAGTGTTGTGGACGCAATGGCCCACAACGACACGCTGGCGATCGTGCTGTTCTCTGTCTTGTTCGGTATCGCCACCGCGGCGTTGCGCGAGTCAGGCACCATTCTGGTGCAGGTCTGTGAGGCTGCGGCGCAGGTCATTTTGAAGATCACGGGCTATATCATGCGCCTTGCGCCGGTGGCCGTGTTCGGAGCAATGGCGGCCATCATCGCGAAACACGGACCTGGCGTTCTGCATACGTATATCGTGTTCATTGTCGAATTCTACGGGGGGTTGCTTCTCCTGTGGGCCATCCTGCTTGTGGCGGGCTATTGTGTCATTGGGACACGGGTGCTCGCACTGCTTCGGCAAATTCAAGAGCCGATCGTCTTAGCCTTCTCCACCTCGAGCAGTGAAGCGGCCTTTCCCAAAACGATGGAGGTCTTAGAGCGATTCGGGTGCAAGGCGAGCATCGTCCGGTTTGTGTTGCCGATCGGGTATTCGTTCAACCTAGATGGCAGCATGATGTATATGACCTTTGCGACGCTGTTTATTGCCCAAGCGGCTGGTCTGGAGTTGCCGCTTGCCACTCAGATGAGCATGCTCTTGGTGCTGATGCTGACCAGTAAAGGAGTGGCTGGCGTGCCGAGAGCGTCTCTAGTCGTGATTGCCGCAACGTTGACGCAGTTCCAAATTCAAGGAGCCGGTGGCCTGGCATTATTGTTGGGGATTGATGCTCTGCTGGATATGGGCCGGAGCGGGACCAACGTGCTCGGCAACGCCGTCGCAACGGCTGTGATCTCGAAATGGGAAGGGGCTTTGGACTCTCCACAGGAGAAGAGCGAGCCACACCGTTCATCAGCCTGCGCAAAGCCACATGGATCTCCACCTCCCTGAATCTGGGACTCTTTCCACCAAGTGTAGATGGACTCTTGACTGACAACATAAAGGATAATCCTTTAGATCGGCGATCAGTGAGTTGCGTAGTATTACCCCAACGGTCGTGAACGAGTTAGGGCAGCACTTCCGACCTTCAAAGTCACCGAGCTGACCTTGAGTTGAGCAATTGAGAGACTTGATAGGAACGCAGCAGCGCTCAACAACAGGAAAGAAAGGATCACCATGAGTTTGTGGGTTACATACACGATTAATAAGTGGATTACCCCCATGATTCAGCGGCAGCCAGAACTCTCGGGAAAGATTCGATGGACCTTTCAATTTATGTTGCGATGGGCTGCAGCACCGATTGTGTTGATCTTGATGATGAGTATGTTCGCGAGCTTGAAAATTGTTAGCGGCGCGCTGGAAAGCTCTATTTGGGAACGATCGAAGGATGGTGTACGGACCATGGTGGAGGCGATGGCAACGGTCATTGAGTCAACCGTGCCGCCGGGGGATGCGATTGGGCCGGAGATGGATAAAACGGTACGGGAACGTGTCACGCAGATCATCCACAACGCACAATTCCCTCCAAACGTGTACCTTATGCTTTTCGATGTGGAAGGTTTTGTCATAGCCCAAGGTACGAGACCGGCAGATGAGGATGTGGGAGGCAATCATTTTAACTATAAGGATGTCGACGAGTTTCCGTTCATTCAGGAGTTGATAAAGGCAGCGCAAAGGAAACAGGGCGAGTTTGTTTCCTACAAGTGGCCCAAACAGAATGGTGGGACGCCCTACAGAAAATCTACCTATCCTAGACTACTCAAAGGAGATCGTTGGTGGATTGCGTCAGGTGTCTACCATGATACTGTCGAACAGGTGCTCCAAGAAAGCATCGTTCAACATTACTGGTATATATTGTTGGCTACGTCCTTATTGGTCCTTGTGACGGCGACGTTTCTGCTCTTCATCTCCCAACTAGGTGAAGTCTTAGGGGAGAGAATTGCGCAACCAGTGCTTGAGCAGATGAAGGGATTGACGAAAACGGGAGATGAAGAACGTAGTTTACTCGCTGTGGCGCTGCACAATCTGGTTTCAGAAGATTTGATTAATCCGCTGAAACCCACACTTTCTCAAATGGCACACGCAATGGATACCACCACGCGCCAGACGCTCAAACAGCAAGCGTCGAAGATCATCGCTGACTTCGACGACAAATGCCATGATGTGGAACGCGATATCTATCCACCGGCGGTTCGGTGTTTGGGTGTCGGGACGGCGGTGAAGCATAAGGTCAGGGAGATGACCCAAGGCCACGATGCTCTGCACATCAAACACGACATTGATGAGTCGATACCTCAGTCAGACCCTGGACGAGAATGCGCGCTCTATCGCATCGCCCAAGGACTCCTCCAGAATGTGCTCAAGTCTGCGCAGGCGACGCAGGTTCACATTGAGCTGGCGATTCACGGAGAGACCGTGACGCTCACGGTCAAGGATAACGGAAACGGGTTTGATGTGGACCCTGTGGTTTATGAGCCATGGAAGGCACGATCCCGCTTTGGGATTCAATGGATGTTGGCTCAAGCGGCAGTGTACGAAGGTCATATCAAGTTCACCTCTAAGAAACGGCAAGCCGACTCTCCTGAGCATGGAACGACGGTCCATGTCACCATGAGATGGCCAAAGCCAGAAACGAAAAACGGCTCGTAAAGGAGGCACTCCGATGACAGAGCAGATTCGTATTGTCATAGCCGATGATGACAAAAAGATTCGAGCGTACATTCGCGAGTTGGTCGAACGCCAGAGGGACATGAAGGTCATTGCGGAAGTTGGGAATGGCCCTGACGCGATAGTGTGCGTGAAGGAACAGCTGACAGATATCCTGTTGCTGGATATCTCCATGCCTGGGATGAATGGACTGCAGGTGCTCAAGCGCATCCGTCATGACCACCCACACACGCAGGTGGTGATCGTCTCATCTTCAACAGACCGGGATTCGGTTGAAGAGGCGCAGGAACTGGGAGCCCATGGGTATATTGTGAAACGGGATCTTGAAGAGGAGCTCATTCTTGGGGTGCAGCGCGTCATGGGCGGTGGCATATTCCTGAGTAAGGCAGTCAGCCAAGAGAGACTGGTGTCCGGAGAAGACGCGCCGGGAACCAGCGCAACAGCCAGTCCTAGGAAGGATGTGCCCAACGGTCAGCAGAGTGAGACGGCAGGCCTGCAGGCAAATAAGTTGGATCCTCAGCCAGTTGCCGGCGATTGTTATGAACCAAGAAAGATCACGGTGTTCGTGGTGGAGGATGAGCCACATACGATTCGGTATATTTCCGACACCCTGACACAGGAAAGACGGATTGCACTTGTCGGACTCTCCAAAGATGAGTGTTACCAAGTATGTACCAGTGTGGCGACCATTGTGGAGCAGATTCAGGAACGGAACCCAGATCTTGTCGTGGTGGATCTGAATTTGGGAAGCCATGATCGAGGTGGCTGGCAGGTCATAAATGCATTGCGAAAAGATGCAAGGCAAAAAAAGAAACCTCAAGTCCCTGTGATTATTTTGACACGCACAGTGGACCAATACGTTGTCAGTCAAGCCTGGCGGAATGGTATCGCGGGGTACGTTCCAAAGCTTCGTCTCGAGGAGGAACTCCTCCAAGCAGTTCTCGCCGTCCATTCCGGGGAAACACATTATAGCCCATCACTTGGTGAACGAGTTTGGAGACCAAGCCCGGAAACTCTGAGGCTGACTCCACGAGGACGACAGGTGTTTTATCTATTTGTAATGGATCGCTCAACGGAACAGATCGCAGAGGAATTGGGAATGGACGAGGATACGGTCTGGGGACATGAGTCCAAAAATCGACAAAGAATAGGCCCCGAGCTTGGGTGGAAGGACGTGGATAGAGTTGCGAAAAAGGATCCGAGCGTCCTCAAGGCATTAACAGAAAGGGAGCGGAAGGTGTTCGATGCGTACGTGAAGGACCCCGGTGACGTGGAGCACATTGCTGCGGCGACAGGGTTTTCAGTCCTTGAAGTCAAGGACTTGGTCTCAGCCATGCACGATAAGGATAAGGTAGGGTGCTATCCTGGAGGATGGTTTGACATTGCACGGAAGGAGAGAGCCATATGAATTGATCGCAGAATGGAACAATGTCGTTTCAAGCGATCACATCGCCGATGACTCTAAGCATCGGCACGCATTTGTTTATCCCAGTTCGATGTTCTGATGTTCAGTGGGGCAAGTAGCTGCGTTGACGGAGTTCGACTCCATAGAAAATTGATAGTGAGATTAGGTTTATAGCCCATTAGTCACTTGTGCCTTGAGTGCCTGTCCTGCCGGTTTGCCTTCTTCTCTGGAACAGCTTATCTGACGGCCTAAAGGGATTTCCTTTACAAAAGCCCAGTCCAAACCTCAGCTCGCTGGACCGTGGAATGCGAGACAATCCCGCCATGAAAGGGTCAGTTTCTTGCGGATTCTTATCAGCGCGCAGATGGAATGCTGCAGGGAGCACACCCTTGAACGATGCGGTGCTGAATCGTGAGGGCCACACGATTCGAGAGCAGCAGGAACTCGGGGGCTCATGCCGCGTTGGCGTGGACTCAGAACAAGGGCCAGGGAGTCCGGGAGAGTCAACATCCGGATCACCATGGGGCTGACGTTTCGTACCCTGGCTCGGAGAATCAGTCGCCTGAAGGATGGTGGAGTTTGCACCCCTCCAGGCTACAATTCTGGACTCTATTTCGCTAGACCCCCGGGTGGTTGCTGCTCTCGTAGGTTGTGCCCAAATTCATTAATGACTGCGTGTTATCAGGCGTGTGGATCTTATCTTTGGAGGGACAACTATGACAAAGAGAACAAGGAATAGGCTCAATATTCTTCACCTCTTATGCCTGGCCATGCTGTTCGTGAGTGGATGCTCTGACGGCGGCCAGGATCAGGCGGCTTTCGTGCCGAACCAGTCAAGTCCTGGGCCAACCGAGCCGGGCCCTGACCCTACTCCACCCGGACAGTCACCTCTTCCTTCCGACAAGGAGAACGGAACTCCAGCGACTTTTACAATTCAAGGTCCAAACGGAGAACTCTCAACTTTAACTGGAAGAAAAGTTGGTCAGGAGTTCGTCTACCAAGGCGATATGCGATTCAGATACCCAGAGAAATCAGGTCAGTTTGAGCCATTTGGGATAGGCATCAGACGCTTCAAACGCTGGGATAACGGTGTCATTCCCTACTACTTGCAAACAGATCATCCCTACGGGGCAGAGATTGAAAAAGCGATTACCACATTGAACAGAAACACCGTCCTTTGGTATGTGCCAGCAACCGATCCCAGTCGCGACCACATTTCCATACAATACGGCGAGGACTGCTCCTCTGGGGTTGGTACGCCATGGTTTGGGGATGGATACCAGGTATCACTTGGCAAAGGATGCAATAGCCAAGGGACAATCATACACGAGCTTCTCCATGCTGCCGGGCTTTTTCATGAACAGTCACGCGAGGATCGAGATAACTACTTGACCATCTATTGGGACAACATTAAAGAGGATTACAAAGACCAGTGGGAAAAGGATCCCTGGTGGTCGAAGTCAATCGGACCGTATAACCCTGAATCCGTGATGCACTATGATTGCATGACGAGACCATTTGCGATTGATCCTAAGAAGAAAACAATGGACTCGAAGATACAGACTCCCTTCGGGCAAAGAGTAGGCTTAAGCGCTGGAGATGTGGCAGCGATTAGCGCAATGTATTACAACGTTTCTGCTGATCGTGGAAAACCTGCGATGACACCAGAACCTTTGCCAACCTTGGTATACGATGCCAGATGTACATACGACAATCGGACGGTGACGGTCCTCAGCAATGGGAGAGGTCGTTTGACGACGGTGGTGAGAGGGAATTCGACAACCTATCACATCGATGAGCCGTACGTACAAGGGCCATCTATAGAATACCCGGAAATCTCGTTTGACCCCGGAGATACCATGTACATTGAAGCAGGCGGGTGCGTGCAGACCGGTGGGCGCGGACGCACATGGAAGCGTTACCTCGACCCATCAGGTAACAACTCTGATCACCTGTATTGGGGGACGATCCTGATTCCTGGTCTAGTCGGAGATGTGCCTGGCGATCACAATCCGCCTATCAGAGATCACATTGGAGCGCTACTGACGATTCCCGCGGGCCCGAGACTCACCTTGAGTCTCGGCTATGAGGACGACAATTATGATGATAACGGGTATTGGGGCCATGATGACGGCACTGAGAATCAGTGTAAAAATGTAGGTAATGCCTATGTAAGTATCACCAAAACCAAGACATGATCTCGCTTTGACCTCGTATTCAACGTGTGATTCCCGGTAGCAAGCTACGGAGAATCACACGTTGATGTCGTGCCTGTTCCAGAGCATGATGATATTCACGACGAGGCCCAAAGCACGGCTCGTTCCGCTCATAGGACAGGGGCCTCATCTGGCAACATAAAGGATAATCCTTTATATCAGCCGCCGTAGAAATGCGTACTATCACCCTTCAAGGCCTATAAATCATATCCAACCGAAAAATTACATGAGGCCTCGATATAATTGGAAACTCTGCCGGTGAGGCCCTGGGATCGACAAACCACGGAGGCAATTATGCCAGTTCTACCAATAGTCTATTCGCTCCTCGCCATGTCTTTCATCGGGTGCCAGTCTCTCGTTCTCGAAAACCCTCCACTCGCTGGAATCTCACCACCCACCCAATGCCGATCACCTCAGGCGCCGGAGGAAGAGAAATTAGGCTGCGTGGTGAAGGAAGCACATGCACGGTTCAAGGATGACACGGAGGGGGAGAACTTCAAGGACATTGACTATCTCGCCAAGAAGGTGGACTCAAAGCTCTTTGGTGTGGCGATTGTCACGATAGACGGCAAGGTCTACGCGGCTGGCGACAGTGAGTATCCGTTCGCCATCGAATCGATTTCCAAGCCCTTCACCCTCGCGCTGGTCATGCAGGACCAAAAAGAAGCAGCCGTCGTAGAGAGGATCGGCGTCGAACCCACCGGGATGCCCTTCAATTCCCTCGCTGCTGTAAAGCGGCATCAATCTGCAGGAAATCCGTTGGTCAATGCCGGTGCCATCGCCTCCGTCAGTCTCGTGCAAGCAACTTCTAAAGAGGAACGATGGGAAAAGATTCAGCACACGTACAAGAAATTTGCCGGCATCGAATTGAAATTCAATACAGAGGTCTATGAATCGGAGGCTGAGACAAATCAGCGTAATTGCAACATTGCCAAGATGTTGTTCGGCTATGGACTACTCTATGCTGATCCTTTGGATACAGTGGATGTTTATACGAAACAATGTTCCCTCACCGTGACCACAACACAACTTGCCCTGAATGGGGGCGACGTTGGCGAACAGGGGCGTCAATCCCATCACACAAGAACGGGCGGTTGATGACAAGTATGTGCCGAAAATCCTAGCGGTCATGATGATGGCGGGATTATATGACGGAGCGGGCCACTGGGCGTGGCACACCGGGATTCCGGCGAAGACAAGTGTTGGGGGCGGGATTGTCGCGGTCGTACCGGGCAGGTTTGCAATTGCCGCGTTCTCGCCTCCCTTGGATCAGCACGGCACCAGCGTTCGAGCCGCCCTGGCGATCCAATACATCAGCGAGCAATTAGGGCTGAATCTGTTCAATGCAAGCAGGTGATTATGTACAACATACTGGTGGAGCTCCGAAAGAGCCGAAGAACAGCAGCCACGATTCAAGAATGATCCAGGAGGCAGCCACGTATACGAAGTGAAGAAGCCCCACTTGTCAATCGTGCGTCGAGTGCCGCCCTACCGGTTTGTCTCCTCTTATATATCAGCTCATCTGACGACCTAAAGGCTATTCCTTTACAAAAGCCCAGCTAAAGCTCCTAGCTCCCGGGACCGTGGAATGCGGCACAGTACCGCCATGTCGTTTCATGCAAAACGTTCAGAGACCAAGGCGGCTAAATCTCAGCCACATTCTCAACCGAGGAGGACACCATGAATACACAGGAAAGACGAGTGTTGAGCGTCTTACGAGGAGCCGCAGGACTTATACTGTTCGCGTTCTCGGCTAGCGTTGCGTGGCCGCCGTCAGCTAACGCAATGGCCCCAAGTAAGTCGTGGGAGAAACTCCATGTCACGGAGAGCGCGGTGATCTGCGAGCATCGCACACAACCGCTACCGTACACGCCCTGTGACCTGCTCGCAGCAAGACATGCGGTAGAAACTGGAGGGCTTTCAATTTGGACCACCATACCGGTGTGAGTAACACACACAAAATCATGAAACGGAACCGAGCACGGTGAGCAATCAAGGCGAATAGGAAGATGATCGGAGTGAGGTTCACACGATGAATGTGGAACTGGAGATGGCCAAGCTGCAGCAATGGTTTCCGCAGAAGGAGGGCGCCATGCGAACACAACGTTATCGAGTGTGGAAGGTCCTGCAAGGGATTACCGATTTCCTAGTGTCTACTTTCAGGACGACCAGTTCATTGTCGAAGCCGGCTGCCGAGCCTGCTGCGGGTAATTCTCGGAAGAAGACGGGGCCCATCGTCAGTTCAACTGGTGTCACGGAGCGGACAGTGCTCCGTGACCATCGGACGAAACGGAGACCGTCCTTCTCTATCAATCAGACCACAGAGTCCGGCAGACGAAGCTGGCAGGACGTCATGGGGTCGGGGCATGGCAGATGAAATAGCGATATAAATGCTCGCAATATGTGCTTCGATCAAGAACGATAACTGTTTAGCATACTGCTGATTCGTATCTGTAGATGATGTAGCACTTCGTGGTGCCGAGGAGGCGAGCATCATGCAAGACCTCATGAAGAAGTCGATCCTCTGGAGTCTTGGATCACAAGGTAGAAAACTCTGATTTTGGGAGGTACGAACGATGGCTGCTCATCGCAACGAAGTCACCGGACCATTCTGTGCCGCTGTCCATCTGGCATCTATACTCTGCGAAACGGGGTCCACGACACAGCTGGAAAGGACACATCATGCACGCACCCCATCACGAGGACCGAATCGTCGCATCCCTGTTTCTCTGTCTGCACGGGAGAGCACACTGTTGTATCAATTCGTGTGGCTGGCCCTCGCGCTGGTGGTGTCCGTGACCGGTGCTCATGCAGAAAGTTTTCCCAAGGAAGAGAGCAGGGGAACGACGTGGACTGGTCCGAACTGGGGGCCAGAGCAACCCCGATTCGTCACGGACCTGAACGGGGACGGCAAGGGGGATCTCGTGGGGTTCGGCACCGACGGGGTGTGGACCGCGCTCGGCAAGGGCGATGGGACGTTCAGTAAGGCGCGCATGGTCCTCACCAGTTTCAATTCCCAGGGATGGCACACGGGACAGCACCCCCGGTTTGTGGTGGATCTGAACGGAGACGGCAAGGGCGACATTATCGGCTTTGGCGATAATGGGGTCTCGACGGCGATCAGCAAGGGTGACGGGACCTTCGCCGAGGACCAGCTCGTGCTGGCGCAGTTCGGTGTCAATCAAGGCTGGCGCATGGATCAACATCCGCGATTCGTCGCAGATCTGACCGGTGACGGCAAGGCCGATCTCGTGGGATTCAATAACGATGGAGTGTGGACCGCACTCGGCCGGGGCGACGGCACCTTCGGATCTGCGACTTTGGTGCTCGCGAACTTCGGGATCAACCAGGGCTGGCAGGTGGCGCAGCATCCCCGATTCGTGGCGGATTTGACCGGCGATGGCAAGGCCGATCTCGTGGGATTTGGCCCTGAGGGAGTCAGGACTGCGCTTGGCAAGGGCGACGGCACCTTTGGAGCTGCGACTTTGGTGCTCGCGAACTTCGGGGTCAACCAGCGCTGGCCGGTGGACAAGAACCCTCTGTTCCTCGCTGATGTAATTGGCAGTGGGCGACTTGATCTTGTAGGCTTCGGCGACGACGGGGTGTGGACTGCGTCCGGCAACGGGGATGGGACCTTCGGCAATGCGAATCAGGTGCTCGCGAACTTCGGGGTCAACCAGGGTTGGCAGGTGGGGCAGCATCCTCGATTCGTCGTGGATCTGACCGGCGATGGCAAGGCTGACATCCTCGGCTTCGACAACCAAGGGGTCAGGGTCGCGTTGAATAATGGGGACGGGACCTATGGAGAGACGAAGCTCGTGCTCCCGAGCTTTGGCATCAACCAAGGTTGGCAGGTGGGGCAGCATCTCCGATTGGCGGTCGATCTGAATGGCGATGGCAAGGCCGACATCATCGGCTTCGGCAACGACGCCGTGCCTAGGGCTGTCCTGAATAACGGCAATGGGACTTTTGGGCCACGACTTTCCTCCATCGCCGATATCACGAACCAGCCGAGTTCTGCGGTCCAGCATGATGCGACTTTTGAGGTCAAGCACAAGCAGATCTCTCTCGCCGATCTGCAATTCTACCTGAACGTCTTCTTGTCTCAGGTTCATCTGAACCTCGACAGCAAAGACCACATGTTTGGAAGGTCCGAGTTCACACTCAACGCGGCGGCTAACCCTGCTTTTGGCATTCCACTGCCCATCCAGTCCACGATCGAGCTGAACGGCCTGAATTTTGCGGTCTACAACTATTATTTTCAGGACATCAATAGTACCCTGCTGACGGCCTCGCTCATTCCGGGAAAGCCGCTCGCCCTTTCTGTGACCATCCCCTTCGAGACCGATGGCCCGGTGGAGATCAAGGTCGATGGCCACACCGGCCATGACATCGACTTTCATCGCTTCAACATCGTCCTCCGGCCCGAGCTCACTCTGCACGGAAATTCGCTGGACCTCTTTGGTTTCGTAGACGAGATCGAGGATGCCATCACGCACGCGACTATCACCTCTTCTAGAGTTCGCAACGATTACGTCCCTCACTCCACCGTCACCGTCAACTTCCGGGGCGAGACGATCATCAGAGAGACCCCTTGGCACCCTAGCCGAATACCATCCCCTGGCGATCCATACGCGTGGCTGGACGGAATTAAGGATACCCTGATCCAGCGCTTCATCGCGGCCGACATGAGCGTCGACGCGGGCTTCTTGTGGGACAATGTCTTCGCCGCCGAAAACAAGATCAAAAGTGCCATCAATGCCACGATCTACAACATGCTCAGGGCGGGAGCTAACGGTACCGACAACCAGTACCGCGAAAGCCTGAGCACCAAGCTGAAGCAGTTGTTGGGCATCGATAAGTCTTCCATCATCACGAGCGTGTCGAGCGACAGCAACGCATTGTACATCGACTATGCGGTCCCGCGGTGACCGTAGGTTGTGTCCAAATTCGTTGACGACTACCTGTAAGTAGGATGTGGAATGGAAGGAAGCCACGATGGGACTGAATAGATCGCGGCTTCCTTCCCGGTACTCCGACATCCCATCGTAGGTGGAGTGGAGTAACATCGAGTGATGTGGAATTGACCGTTCTCGATCTGTACTCAAATCACAATGCGCTCCACTTCATCCAACGACACCTGATCGGTGCGTCGATCATACAGTCCGGTCGTGCGGGCGCTTTCATGATTCGCCATCTGTTGCGCGACTTCCAGCTTGCCGCCGTTCCGCAGATATTCGGTGATGCCCGTGGCGCGAAAGGAGTGATTGCCGATCTTGGTCCGAATGCCGACCGACTCCGCACGGCGGCGGATCATGCGGTAGGCGTCCGGCTGCGTCATGGGCTGATCGGAGAGGAGCCCAGTTCGGCCCCGCATCGTCCGAAAGAGCGGGGTCTTGCCCTCGGTGAGCTGCGCCGTCTTGATATAAGCATGGAGGTATTCCTCTAGATTGTGGTGACAAGGCATCGTATGGAGCTTGCCGCCTTTTTCATGCAACCGTACCCAGGTGCGACGGCCCTGGATAAACACATCCTCCACAGTCATGGTGATCGCCGCGCCGATCCGGGCAAAGGTGTAGACCATCAAGCCGATCAACGCGCGATCGCGCAAGCCTTCAATCGTCTTGCTATCGATCGCGTCGAGGAGGAGACGGGCCTCTTCGGCGGTGAGCACCGGCGTCTTGCCTTTCTTCATCGAATACTTCGGGCCTCGCACGGAACTCGCCGGATTGTTGGGAATGACCTGGCCGACCACGAGCCAATCGAACAGCATGCGAATGGCCGCGAGATGTTGTTTCACGGACGGCGCGGCCAACCGGCGCTGCAAGGTTTCAATATAGGTGGCCACATGGACCGGCTCGATGGCCTGTAAGGAGAGCAGCCCATGCTGTTCGCACCAGGTCGCAAATTCGGTGACCGCCCAGGTATAGGCTTTCCGAGTGTGCGGGTTGCGGATATTCGCCGTAAAGAATTCGACGAACTTCTTGGCTGCGGCGGGCGTCGGGGTGAAGAGGGTGGGGAGCGTTCTGGTTTCCGGAATCGCGAGCTGAATTCCTTGTGTCATGCCGTCCCCTACCGACATATTAGTGTATGATAACGTCCTTTATCATACTGTATTCTTGTTCGCTGCCGGCAGTGAAAAAAGCTGCAATACTATTCTATTGCCGTTTCTCATGGCATATGGCATGATGAATGGCATGGATGTGAAAATTGATAAATCTGGTCGGATCGTCGTGCCGAAACCGCTCCGAGATCGGCTCGGGTTGAAACCCGATATGGAACTGGAGGTCCAAGAACAAGCTGATGGGCTGTTCCTCCGGGTGCCCGTGCCACACCCTACGATGGTCAATGTGGATGGGCTCTGGGTGCACCAGGGGACGGCGCAGACCAACGCGGACTGGGCGCGTGTGCTGGAGGACGTGCGCGACGAACGCCTCCGGGCCGTGGGCTCGGACTGAGCCGTGGTGCAGGTATTTTTTGATACGACGGTTTTGGTCGCCGCGTCGGAACGGAGCCATCCCCATCATGCGCGCGCCCTGCCCGCCCTACGGCGAGTCGTCGCCGGTCAGGATACGGGATTTGTGAGTGCCCATTCGATTGCGGAGACCTACGCGGCGTTGACCCGGCTCCCGGTGCAGCCTCGGATTCATCCGAGTGAAGCAGCCCGCATCATTACGGAGAATATTGTGCCGTATTGTACGGTAGTGCCCCTCACGCACGAGGAGTATCTCCAGGCATTGACCGTGGTGCGGGATGCGGGGATTCCTGGGGCCAAAATCTATGATGCCCTGCTCCTGGCCTGTGCGACCAAATGTGCGGCAGAGCGGATCTACACGTTTAATCTTAGCGACTTTCGTCAATTGGCGACCCCCGATCAACTCTCAAAGGTGATGGCCCCCTAAGAGCGCGCGGGGTCTCCTCACCACATCCCTCAGAAAACGACGCCGGCAGACTTCCAAGCATATTTGGGATATAGTAAAGTCTTTTTCCGGTAACTTACAAAGATAATGTCTGTCTAGAGTCGTCCAGCCATCCTGCAGACGTACGTCTACCAAGCGCGACTCGGCCAACGATGGAATTGTCACGGAGGGAGTAGATCGCACCAGTATGCCTACGTTGAAGTCCGAGTAGAGTACGAACCTCAGCACAAACTGCAAGATGAGACTTATCTGGCGAGAGAGACGCGGCTACTACTCGGCATCGCCCCTTTTCCAGAGCAGCTTCAAGTCTTTGGGCTATTGTCATCCATCTTTCGGGTTCATCCTCGGTTCTTCTCTTACCGTCAAGGAGATCCAGGAGTATCTCCAGGGAAGGGTGTCGTCCGGAGGTGGTAAACTCGAAATGCACAAGTACCTTAGTCAGCCAACAATCGTGAAGGTCTTCAGGGTGAAATCTGCGTCCGCTCCATAGACAGGATCTTGCTTCAACAGGGGCACAGAACTTTCCTGTCGCCGATGTGATAGCAACTTGCTGTAGAATTCGCGCTCCAGACAAACTGCTAGTAACAAGAAAGGTTCTTAAGGCTCGTTTCCCGGTGGCCGCACAACGCTCCATTTCTCTTGGGAGGACCCGTTTCTTCGAAACGAAGCATTCTTCTAGTACCCCTGGCCTAACTAAGGCATTGGTTATTGCGCATTGCTCGGTCTCCGATACGAGAATCGGCTGTCTAGTTTCTTCACATACTATGAACTCAGATGTGTGCCCAGACTTCCCAGACACCACAGAGCGCAGCTGCTCGTCCGATCGATAGCGCTTGCCCGATACTTCGCTTGTAGCCAGCTCGGTTATTAGCACCTCAGCCCCAGTGAAATCACAGCGCCCAAAATACTCTGGTTCTGCACGCTTCCCACTTGTAGCCGATGTTTTTAGCAACCGTTTAAAGACAGGTTGACCCGTGACCGCGGATTGTTCCACTTCATCTTTTAGTAACCGCTTCTTGGTTGTGGCACAGAGAACCATGAATTCTGGCAAGGCGTATCTTCCAGACACATCGGAACGCGCAAGCAGGTCCTCAAGGACTGATTGGCCAGACATTTCACACTGCTTGAAGCATACGGGGGGAGCTTTCCGTCCGCTCTTGGCACAGGTCAAGAGCGCAGGAGCATCGACTAAAGTCGGATCGTGCGGGACGAGAGTAATCGTGGTGCCATATTCCTTCTCCCCTTCCAGTTTAAAGCGGACTTGTACCTCGGCTCGCCTATAGACTTTTCCTTCCAAGGCGACAAGGCTCATCTCAAGTCTGGGTGTGAATTCATCTTCGAGCTTTTTGGCTCTGCGCCGATCATCTCCTGCCGCTCGAATCTCCTCGTCTCGTCGTTCTAGATAAAAACGGCTAAATTCAGAAATCCCGGCGTCCTCCTTGGCGTCTCTGACAATACCTTCCAACCTCAGTCCTATGTCTCTTGGATACTGAATTATTTGTGGTATTGGATCGAACCCTCTACGCGCAAAGGGAGTCATGTGTTCCGCTCCCGAACATTTGACAGCGACAAGCCTTTCGTAACTGTCATGCGCGACTGTGGCCCGAACCCGGACTACGGCATGGCCATCAAAGCATTGGCTTACCAACGGAATATCTATTCCGGTTAATGCGGCATTGAAGGATCGAAGCCAGCTGGTTGAGATTTCGCTGCATCGGATGGCCGGCTGGTTATCACGGTCCTCTAAATTGTATAGCGCAGAACCTACGACTCGATGAACAAGGTCGAGGAATGGACCTGTCCCCGGTTCGTATAGGACACTTTTCTTCTCCTTGTTGGGCTGATCGTTAAAGGAGATGAATTGGTGGCCCCCATTCTCCTCAACAAGGACCAGCCCGTCTTCGAGCTCAGTAACCTGCGCCCCAAGGACACGAAGAGCCGAGATTGTAAACTCACGGGGCTCCATCGCTCGTGTGACCACTGGTAGCCTCGGGGCTCGTGGACCGGCGTAAGCGGCACCATCCATTCCGCCGAGGAGTGAATTAATGTGTTCTTCTTCCCGTGTCAAAGTCTGTCTTGCATTCTCAATACTTTGTTCAGCCTGACGAGTCGCTTCCTCGAAATCTTTTCCTGTAAGGGCCGCAATTACCAGTTGGCGAATTTTTTCATCGAAGTCAGTAGGGCCTTCCTCATCTCCCTCATTGATACCAGCGGCCCCAAGGAGAGCTTCGATGTCTCCAATCGCATGTGAAGCTAATTGGAGTTTCTCCATGAGCCGTCCGACAATGAACTCTTCAAATGTCCCGCTCAAGATAATGTTAAAGATGGCGACGCTGGCATGGTCAGAGGCGAGACGCTGGATTCGGCCGATCCGCTGCTCAACGATCATGGGATTCCAAGGCAGGTCATAATTAACCAACACGTTCGCGATCTGAAGGTTGATACCTTCAGACCCTGCTTCGGTCGAGACAATGACGTGGCAATCCGGCGGCGTTTTGCGAAACCCGGCGAGCGTTTCCTGGTTACGAGGTCCAGAAGAGCCATTGATAACTCCGACCTTTAAGCCATGTTTTTCCAAGAAGGCTTGAATCGTCGTTTGAGTCTCACGGCGCCCCGTGAAAACGACAAGTCGCCAGCGCTCAGGATTTTCACCTTTGAGTCTCTCAATTAATGCCCCCAAGCCTCGAAGTTTAGCGGTCAATGGCATTTGCGTAACCAGCGTGCTAACCATCTGCGCAAGCTCGAGCGGAACAGTGCGGTTTCGAGCCATGTTCTCGAGTTGGGCCTTTAGAGCTTCAGGGCTGCTCGTGAGTGCCTGCAATATCGAAATTTGTGCCAGCCGATTTAGTTTCTGGATTGGCTTCGCAATTGTTCGAATGAGTTCGAGCTCGGCCGGGGTCGGTTCAACCTTATACAGCTGTACTTTGCGGTCGGGAAAGGACAAGTTGGTATCCGCGCGACGAATTCGAGACATGTAGCCATAAATAATGGAGCGAAATTCCTCCCTGGCTTCGAGCTTCAATTGGCGTGCCTTCTCAGGGCTATCGGCGATAAATTTGCGAGCAAACACGCCTTCGCTGCCAAATGGGTTTTGATGTCCCCTCGCGACTGTCAGCAGATCGACGAGCGAATAGAGATCCCAGAGACGATTTTGGATCGGTGTGGCAGTTAGCATCAGGACATAGCGAAACCGGCGATCTTGAAGCGCCGCTCGAAAGCGCCGAGCGACCAGTGGCGGTGACTCGACTCCATATAAATTTCTAAGCTTATGAGCCTCGTCGAGAATGAGCATTTCAAAACGATCGCGTGGGATTTCGTCCAGGTACAAGCGGGCGGAGTTATACGTCGTTATGACGGCGCTGTGCTCTTGTGGCATTTCACCGATAAGATCTCGACCTGTTGCGATCGTCGAAGGGATGTTAAATTTGGACGCGAGCTCTTCTTGCCACTGAGGACCCAATAACTTTGGGCAGACAACCAGAAACTTGGAAAGGCGCGACCGAGAAATCAACTCGCTAACAATTAACCCAGCACTAATTGTTTTACCAAGTCCAACGTCATCCGCGAGTAACGTGACAGGGAGACGGCGGCAAAAAGTTATAAGGTTTGTGACTTGGTGCTGGTATGGACTAACACGGTCCTGCCAACGCGCTTCAGACTTGAGATCGTCATGTTTCTCTATGACTATAGGGTCGAGTAAGTCCCATTCAAGTCCGGCCCTATAGACATCGTATTCGAGAGGAGTGGCTGCTTTATGAAGTACGCGAGTTTGGAGGTTCACCTCTGACATAGGGTTCAATCGGTGTCACGAATTCCATTGCGGAGTAATAAATTGCGTTCATTCGTACGCCTAGAGCTTCTGAAAATCAACAATACTGATGAGGGAGTGCGGCTAGGAACTCAAGGAAAGCGTGCAATAGATGTCTTTCTGTTTTGAGTAGCATCTCAGGTTAGACTCCTGGATCTCCTATCACAGATTTGCTGACCAGTTGACGCGCACAGGCGGTGTGTCAATTTACCGAATACTTGTTTAGGTCGCTCATCGGTGTACATATGCCCCCCCACTTCAATGATAAACCGTTCATAGGCGAGGTTCAGGAACCAATGTCTGTTCATACATGGATCAGGGGATCGCCCAGTAAATGAATCAAAGGGGGCATTCTCTGATTCAGATCCAGCTCGACCAACAGCCGTCGCTCTCGGAGCCTATACAGCATGCTGTGACGCATATCATGAATCAACTCCACGCCATGAAGCCGAACCTCAATCAGATTGCGCGCGCCTCAGACTGCGTTCAAGCTTAACAGGTGGCGGTGCGGCTCGAACCGCTCCAAGACTAGCCCAAATGTATTGGCACGATGGACTAGATCATGACACTCATCAGTTCGAGGTCTGAAACTCGGCGCGACGCCCGTTCCTTTCTTCTCTCTGCAAAAGCAACTAATAAGATACTTGGGTATCCCCCCAAAAGGTGGTATGAGAAACAGTCTAAATCAGCTATATAAACAGCCCTTCTCTCTGCATGTCATCTTCCTAGGTTTGTTTATTATGTTAGAACCGCTCGGTTAAGAGATGAGACTCGAATCAGTACGAATTAAGAATCTCCGATCCTTTGCTGACGTGACCGTCCCTTTCAATGAGTACACTTGCCTTGTGGGGCCAAATGGTTCTGGTAAATCGACCATCTTGTGTGCCCTCAACGTCTTTTTCCGTGAAACCGAGAATTCAGGCATTGATCTGAGTCAGCTTGATCGTGAGGATTTTCATCAAAAGAATACCGCTGAACCAATAGAGATTACTGTCACATTCACAGACTTAAGTCCGGAAGCTCAGCAGGACTTTTCCAATTACTATCGTCAGGGAAAGCTCATCATTTCCGCAGTTACTACTTTCAATGATGCCACCGGAAAAGCCGAGGTCAGACAGTACGGCCAACGCCTCGCCATGCCCGGGTTCAAAGACTTTTTCCGAGCCGTTGGGGATAACAAGAAAGTCACTGAACTAAAGTCCCTTTACGCTGAGATCCAGAAGAACTTTGGCGATCTCCCTGCCGCTGGCACGAAGGACGCCATGATCGAGGCTCTCCGCAAGTACGAAACTGACCACCCTGATCAGTGCGAATTGATCGTGAGCGAAGATCAGTTTTATGGGATCTCCAAGGGCGCTAACCGTCTTGCCCAATACATTCAGTGGGTTTACGTCCCAGCAGTTAAAGATGCGGCCACGGAACAGCTTGAGGCCAGAGACACAGCCCTCGGCAAACTACTGGCACGTACCGTCCGGGCAAAGACAAATTTTGAAGAGGCCGTCAAAGCCCTTCGCACGGGAATGCAGGAACAATATCAACAACTTCTCGATAAGAATCAGGAGGTTTTGAAGGAACTCTCAGATTCACTCCAGACACGCTTAACCGAGTGGGCACACCCAGAAGCCACTTTGAAGCTAGAGTGGCGTCAGGATCCTGATAGATCTGTGCGGGTCGATGAGCCTTTAGCAAGGATCATCGCAGGAGAGGGTAATTTCGAGGGGGAACTCCCCCGGTTCGGGCATGGCCTTCAGCGGTCCTACCTTCTTGCTTTGCTGCATGAACTCGCTAGCAGCAATGCCAAGGCCACTCCGCGACTCATCTTAGGGTGCGAAGAACCTGAACTCTATCAACACCCCCCTCAGGCCAGACATCTAGCCACCGTTCTCCAGGACCTCAGCAAGGCCACCTCACAGGTTATTGTTTCGACCCATAGTCCATTATTCGTCTCCGGCGAGGGCTTTGAAGATGTCCGCATGGTCAGAAAAGATGTCATTCAAAAGCACTCGACCGTTACATATATGTCCTATAAAGACATTGCCGATGCCGTTGCAACCGCCACGGGAGAACCGCCCAGCAAACCGCAGGGTGTTCTGGCAAAGATCCACCAAGCATTACAACCTTCACTCAACGAGATGTTTTTTACTTCCCGCCTGGTACTGGTCGAAGGTCTTGAAGATGTTGCTTATTTGAGTTCCTATCTTCATCTCCTCAATAAATGGGACCAGTACCGCCGCAGCGGCTGTCATATTGTCCCCGTGAATGGCAAGAGTGAGATGTTACGCCCGGTGGTGATTGCCAAGCGTATCCGCATTCCAACCTTCGTTGTCTTTGATTCAGATGCCGATGAGCAGCATCCAGACAAGAGGGCAAAACATCAGAAAGATAACAAAGCCCTGCTTGCGCTCCTAGGCAAGGCAAACGAAAACCCATTACCCACGACCAGCTTGTGGGGCTCTGGGTTTGTCATGTGGCGATCCAATATTGGCGCTCTTATTAGAGCGGAAATTGGTACAGCTGACTGGAGTGCCTTTCAAGCAGAAGCTGACAAGCAGTACGGCCATGCTGGCGGACTTCGGAAAAATATACTGCATATCGGGTTTTGTCTTGCCCAAGCTTGGGAAGCGGGCAAAAGATCTCCGAGTCTCGAACGCCTGTGTAATGAGATTTTGAATCCAGCCGTCAGTGTACAGTGATAATCGTGTTTCCGGGAAAATGGCCGCCGGAGAAGAAACCACATGCGGGTCATCCACACTTCCGATTGGCATCTTGGCCAGGAGCTGCATGGTTTCGATCGTCGCGTCGAACATGATTTGTTCCTCGACTGGCTAGCCGAGCAACTGATCGAACAAAAGGCTGACGCACTCATCATCACGGGCGACGTTTACGACACGGTCAACCCACCTATTCCCGCTCAACAGCGCCTGTATAAATTCCTCCGGCGAGTAATAACCGAAAGTCCACACCTTCAAATAGTGCTCATCGGCGGCAATCATGACTCAGCTGCACGACTTGAGCTGCCAAAACATCTTCTCGATACTAGCCGAGTCCATCTCATCGGGGGAATGCCTCGGTATAATGGTCAGCCGGTTGTAGGGCAGACACTGATCGCACTACGGGACGTGACCGGAACTCCCCGAGCTGTGTGCGCTGCTGTCCCCTACCTACGCCCAGGAGATCTTCCCGTGGTAGCCAGTAGCGAACGCCCCCTTCACGCTCTCTACCAGCAAGTTATTGAGGCTGGGCACATCATGCATGAAGGCCTCCCCTTGATCGTCACAGGCCACTTACACATGAGCGGGGGAGCAGTATCGGAACTGAGCGAACGGCGAATCGTCATAGGAGGCGAGGAGGCGGTTTCCTCTGATCTTTTCCCATCAAGTGTCTCCTATGTAGCGTTAGGCCATCTCCACAAACCACAGTTTGTATCAGGTCACACTATCATCCGCTATGCCGGATCGCCTTTCCCGATGTCGGTCGCGGAGAGGGACTATCAACACAGTATCGTCGTGATCGATTTCGATACGACGGCTGGTCTCACAATAGATTTGGTGCGGACCCCGAGACCCGTCGCCTTCCTTCGGGTTCCGGAAGTTGGTGCAGAGCCACTCGACCAAGTAGAGGCTGAATTACGCACTCTTAAGATCGACGATCCTGGGCAGGATCGTCGACCATTCCTTGAGGTCGCGGTTCGGCTCGATGGAGCTGAGCCAGAGCTTAGGGCACGTATCGAAGCGGCCTTGGAGGGGAAGCCTGTCCGACTCACGCGCATCGTTCGTCAGACTGAGGGACAGGGAGGCACATTGGCTGACAACGTGGAAGGAGACACAGAGCTCGACACGCTGGAGCCGGCCCATGTGTTCGCTCGGCGTCATGTTGAGGAATACGGAGTTGAGCCGGCGGCAGAGCTTATGAGGGCCTTTGACGAAGTGCTGACGGGCATCTCATCGCCAGAGAACGATCAGACAGGCGTGACATGAGAATCCTTGCGATCCGAGGTGAAAACCTTGCCAGCCTCTCCGACCCATTCGAAGTCGACTTCGAGGCGGAGCCAATCCGCAGCTCCGGTATCTTCGTGATTACTGGGCCAACCGGCGCTGGGAAGACAACCCTGCTGGATGCGCTTTGTCTTGCGCTGTTCGACCGGCTCCCTCGCATGGATACAGCAGAGAGTGGAGCATCAATCGGACGGGTCGAAGGCGATATTTCGCAGCAGCTCAAATATGATGACGTACGTGGGATCCTCTGTCATGGCACCGGCACGGGCTATGCGGAGGTAGACTTTGTCGCACAGGATGGACAGCGGTATCGCTCTCGCTGGGAGGTGAAGCGTGCGCGCGGCAAAGCCGATGGGAAACTTCAGAATCAGAAGATGACGCTTACAGACATCACGTCCGGGGCAATTATCGGTGATAAGAAGACTGATACCCTTCAGCAGATCCAAAAGCGCATCGGGCTCACCTTCGATCAATTTCGGCGATCAGTCCTTCTAGCCCAGGGCGACTTTGACATTTTCATAAAGGCCGGCTCAAAAGACAGAGCTGAGCTCCTCGAAAAGATCACAGGGACCCAGATTTACTCTGATATCTCGCGGGCCGCATTCGCCCGAGCCAAACAGGAGCGGGAAGCGCTACGAGACCTTGAAACCCAGCTCGGTGAGCATCAGCCACTTGGGGATGAGGCAAGAACTTCGGCAGAGGTACGTTTCCAGGAAGCTAAGATCCAACAAGACCGTATCGAGGCAGCACGAGTCACTCTCAAGAAATGGGAGGATTGGCACGAGGTTAGATCTCGACTCGACAGACGTGTTGTGGAAGGGAATGCGGCGCTGACGCAAGCCTTGGCGTTAGATCAAAATGCCGAAAGTGACCGGGCCAACCTAGCTATGGCAAAGAAGGCATTTGCCCTGCGTGCCGAGATCGAGACAGCAACGGCCACCGGAAGGCGGCTGGCAGACGCATGGAAAGCATTCGTCGACGCGCAGGAAGGTGAGCATAAGGCTCTAGAGGGGCGCGATAAAGCCGTTTGGGCAAGCAACGCTGCAAAGGATGAACGTGACAAAGAACGAGCAGCCTATGATGCGATAGGCCCTGAACTCGACAAGGCGCAACGGCTCGACGCCCTGATTGAATCAGCCAATGTTGATTTGGCAAATCTAGCAGACCTCCTAGGAAAGAGCTCCAAGGAGAAAGACACCGCCCACGATGCCATTACAGAAGTCGAACGTACACTCAAGGCGACACGAGACCAGCGTGAAAATGATGGCCGTTGGCTCGAAGAACACAAATCAGTCGAGGCACTTTCGGTACGAATGAAAGATGTCGAGAGGGATCTATCCGAGCGGCTCACTCTGACATCTGACATTACATCAACCGAGCCAATGATTCGGCAGCTTGCTCTCGATGCGGAAGTTGCCAGAACATCCCGGCGGGAAAAGGAAAATGTGGTCGCGGCCCTCCAGGAACAAGACCGTAAACTAGACGAGCAGCTTGCCACGCTCCGACAAATTGCTGGCGCAATCGATGTCTCTGCGGTTGAAACCAGACGCGATAATCTTATGCGGGTTCAGGCTGCGCTAGATAATGCGCAGCACGCTTCAGAAGATGCCCGGAAGGCCCATGGGGCAATCATTACGGCAAACGATGAAGCAGCCAAACAGGAAACCCTCATCCATCGCGCTTCCGGAGTCATGACTCAGATAGATTCCGAGTTACCCACGGACCTTGCACGTATGGAAGAAGCCCGGCGCAGCCTTGCTCTTTCTGAAGCGGCTGGAACGGAGGCAGCAGAGCACCTTCGCCTCAAACTGGAAGAGGGACAACCATGTCCAGTCTGCGGAGCAACGGAACATCCAGTCGCCGACGTTGATCGAGTTCTTAAGGCTCGAGTACTGGCCGATCATAGTCGCGTCGCCGAGCTGGAAGCAAAGGTGTCATCCGCTCAGGCTAACCGTACTCGCGCAGAGACACAGATCGCTGCGGCAAAGGACGCACTAGAAGGAGTCCTGCAACGGAGATCGAATCAAGAGAAAGAATTGCGGGTTGCCCTCGATAAATGGCAGGCATCAATTGCTTCTGCATCGACCTATTATGGCGAGATTGGAGTTTCCATCCCAACCTTCCTCGAGGATGCCATTGGCACAGAAAGTGTAGAGGTCATCAACTCCGTTCGAGGGACAGTGGAGAAGCTGCTGAGTGATGCCAGGGAGACCATTAAGCGTGCGTCCGACGCTGAAGCTCAAATCCGAACAGTCTCCGATGATCGTGAGAATGTTCGCGCTCGCCTTTTGACCGCGAATGCAGGCATTGTGAAGTTCACGGATGAAGAACATGACAAAGTCAGTAAGGCGGGGATGCTCCAAGCGACACTTCAAGGAACGAAGCAGAATCTAGCCTCCCTCTGTTCCCGTCTCGACACGGCGCTCGCCCCGGTGTTTCCCAACTGGCAGAATCAAATTGCCAGCACCAGTGAACCATTCGTAGAGATCTACAGCAATCTTGTCAATGACTGGCATAAATGTTGTAGACGGCAGGAGATGACCGCTGCCGATATTTCCCGTCTTGAAGCAGACCTGGAGGGAAAGCGGGCAACGCTCAAGGGGCTGGAGACCGCCATCGAGGGAACCCTGAAACGATATGCAGATAAGAAAGATGAGCTCAACGGGCACAATAGTGATCGCATCCTGGTTATCAAAGGACGGCCCGTCGAAGAGGTTCGGACTGAATACAGAAAGCAGTGGGAAGCCACCGAAAAACTGTGGAACGAAGCCGAGCATAAGAAGTCCATGGCCGAGCAGATTGCTGCTGGGATGTCGTCAAATGCCCTTGCCGCTCGTAAGACCGCCGAGGCAGCAAGAATCGACCATGAATCGGCAGAAGCTTTGCTTAAAGAAAAGCTCCTGGCCAATAACATCGGTAGGTCGCAAGTCGAATCCGCAATCACCAAAGGTGAGGCATGGGTTGTAGCGGAACAGGTTCGTCTCGATACCCTTCGAGACATCCTCGCGGCCGCTCGGGCAACTCTCCTTGAGAGACATCAATCTGCTAAGGAGCACGAAGCGACTGATCGCCCAACACAAACTCGAGAAGAAATTGCCACGGCTCTCGAGGAGATAGAGGCGCAGCACAGCAAGGCGTCGGAGGCATTTGTCGAAGCAAGCTCGGTTCTCTTGAGTGACGACCAAGCGCGTTCAAAAACAGGGAAAATCAAAGCCGCTCTTCATGAGCGGCAACAGCAAGCACATGTATGGGGACAGCTCGACGATCTCATCGGTTCAGCTGACGGCACCAAGTTTCGGCGATTCGCTCAATCTCTGACACTAAATTATCTCATTCATTTGGCAAACCGACATCTGAACAATTTACACCCTCGATATGAGCTACAACGATCACCGGGCAGCGATCTCGTATTACAGGTCATTGATCGAAACATGGCAGATGAGGTCCGCGGTGTTCATAACCTTTCAGGCGGCGAAAGATTTCTAGTTAGCCTTTCTCTAGCACTCGGACTTGCCAGCATGTCGTCGAATCGCGGGATTAAAGTTGAAAGCTTATTTATTGACGAAGGATTTGGCGCACTAGATAGCAATAGCCTTGCAATGGCAGTCTCTGTCCTTGAGCAGCTTCAAGCAACCGGCCGTCAAGTCGGGGTCATTAGTCACGTCGAAGAGATGAAGGAACGAATCGCCGTAAAGGTGGAGGTGACCCCAGTTGGGGGTGGTCGCAGCATCGTCCAAGTTGTTACTGCCTGATCGTCGTGATTCTCTTCGGTGACTAAAGAACATCTGGGCCAGGACGGTGAAGTGCCTGTCCGGTAATTGCAATGCGGTTCCATAAGGTCTTCGGCGACTTGATAACTATTGCTAACGCGAATTTATCCACCGCAAGTAGACGGAGTACACTTGCTTGCCAGCTGTGATTACGAACTCTAGGCCAGATTCCTAATACCATCGAGTAAAACCCGTGTTGCACGGCAATCATCCTCGTTGTAGTCAAGGATACGTTGCTGTGTTTCAAGGGAACCCGTTTTGACCCACTCGTCAAACCACTGGATCGAGGCCGCACCGGATGGGTGCGTGTCCCGCCAGTGAAAGCCCAGAAATTTGGCCAGCGTCTTGATGGAGAGATCATGGGTCGGCCATTCGGTATGGGGTCTGACGACATCGGTATACAGATCGATGGTGTTGGTCGGCTCGAACAGCGTCTCAATGTCGTCCGCGCTGCACACAGTGGGATACTTGGCCTGCAGCTTCCGATACATCGTCCGCTCGTATTTGGAGTAGTAAAAGATTGCACACGGCTGGGCGCGGCGCATGTAGTCCATGGCTTGGGCGAATGCGGCTTCTTCGGCTTCTGGTGCCGTGTCCGAGGTGAAATAGCCGATGAATTTCTCGGTGCTGTTGTCGCGGCCACGGCGCTCGATGAAGCCGTGCAGGTAGCACACATCCCGCATCGGATCGACTTCAATGTCGAAGAACACTTCCACCTCATGCGTCGGCAACGTGATCGGTGCCTTCAGATAGGGCCTCGGATTCTGGCTGCTTAAGAGCTTTGCCCGTTCATGGAACTTTGCCAACGTATCAGGGCCAATCCCGGTAAAGACGGTTTTCTTGCCTTTGGTGTACACCCCGGGATTGATGGTTGCCAATTCTGTCACGGTCCTGATCTCGCTGCACATGGCATCACGTTTCGCTCGACCAAGCTCAGAAATGAGTGTCAGATCATCAGCCGCCTTCACAGCTTGAAAGCAGCTGCTGTACCAGTGACAGAGCTTGCAGGTCCCTGACGCATAGGCGGGCAAGGTGTCATGTGTCCTGGCCATAATGTCGCGCGCGGTCGCCAATTGTGCCGCGTAGAAGTCCCACCACGTTTCCGTGTTCCGCACGCCGCGCGACACGCTCATGTCGTAGGTCACTTCCGCACCATGCACATCCCAGATGAATCCACGGGGTCCTGCGGAGAGGCCCAAGCGTTCGAGAATATCCATGTACAGCGCCAGCTGCACAGCGTAGGTTTTCTTGAGACGGCGGTCGTCGCCCTCATCATCGCCCCCTTCCTCCCCAGCTCCGGATTTGATGTCGCCTGGCACATAGCCCGTTCCTTCCTTGCGCAATAAGTCAGGCTCGCCGAGGAGATCATCGGCCTCAATACGGCCGCCATAGATGAGTTGTGCGCCGGCGGCCATGGCTTCACGCGTCTTGTGAGCTTTCTCTCTCGTGGTGAACGTGTGGAGATCCACGAACGGAATATCAAGGGCGGCCATGCGTTCACGCTCCACACTTGAGCCACGCTCCCACAGCAGTTCCACGAAGGGATTCACGGGATCGCGTTGAGCAGGATCCGCATACGCATCCATGGTGACCCGATGCGGGCAGGTCACAAGGCTATACAACATCGACGCCGTGATTGCGCGTTGAGACCCAGAGCTGAATTCCTGCGGAGCGGTCTTTTCAGTCACGTCTGAGTTGATGCGGTCTCTTGGTTGTGCTCGCAGTAGGTCCACCGGCTGTGGGCCTATCCGATGACGGGCGTTATTTCTTTCCGAGGATGGCGTCTTTGGCGGCCTTGACAACTCTGAATTTGACCACGCGTTTGGCAGGGATCTTTATTTCTTTGCCCGTTTGGGGATTGCGGCCGATGCGAGCTTTGCGGTTGGCGAGCTTGAGTTTTCCGAGACCAGGGATGGTAAAGACGTTTTTCGCCTCCCGATAGGCCAAGGCGGCGAGCTCGTCGAGAAACTCCACCATCGCTTTTTTCGTGAGTCCAGATTTCTCAGCGAGGTGCTCGGCGATCTGTGACTTGGTGAGGGGTTTTCCCATTGAATGCTCCTTTCTGTGTACACGGTGAGCGATGGTTGTAGCGAGATGCGACAAGAGTGTCAAGACGCGTTGTGCGCTATGATGGCAGCGGACATGCCTCGCATAGGGTCGTGCCAGATTTGACGAGACCGCACGGTCCACCTCCATCCTCATCCTTGTGTACTCAATCTCCTCGCGCGGGGCCTTCGACATCCTCCCGTATGCAGTACCCGACTCGCCTCAATTCACGCGCCTCATGTCCGCCTCGAAGCTGATCATTCGACCATCTACCCTGTGATGAGCGGGTGTCGTGACTTCGGCGTGTCACAACGGGCCTCTTCGCCCCATTCCCTCCATCTCGTGTGCTGCATCTCTGAAACCGGCATCGGTGTTGACGTGTGATGCCTGTGCGGGTGCGTCCTCGGCCCTGGCTTTCCCCCGGCGGGCTGCGTCGCGCTCACGCCAGCACGCTGTCATTTCTCCGCTGGGCGCCCGCCGGTCCGCCAGGTGGCCTCGTCCTCTCTGTCTCCTTTGTCGTCGCTGTGTGGCCTCCACGCCTGGTGAGAGGTCAGCCCATCAACTCAAATCAAAGGAGACGTCAATGGCACCTCACGATCAACCACTCAAACCTCAGCCGGTCGAGAAGTTCACGTGCAGCAGCATTACCGCGAGCATTTGGAAAAACGAGGGGGAGAAGGGCGCGTTCTACAACGTGACCATCACCCGCTCCTATAAGACGGCGGATGGGTGGAAGCGCTCCGACTCGTTCAGCCTGAACGATCTGGAAGCGGTCACGGTCGTCCTTGGCCACGCGAAAGTGTGGATCGGAGCAGGCCAGGTACTAACCGGATATCGGACGCCTTCGGCCCTCGCGCCGGGGGCGTCCCTTCGCCATATGAAAGGAAATCCACGATGAACATGTATCGAGAGTTCGCAGCAGACTTGAATCAGCCTCTTGGCAGTCACATCGCGGTCCGCATCACCGTGGACTCCTACCTCGTGAGATGTGATCGAATATTCGGAGATCTCGGCATGACCCCAGAGAGAGAAACTCACAGAGGCGTATCGTCGCGCGCCCGACCATGACCGACGACGTGGTCATGACGATCGGTAGTGGTTTTCCTTACGGTCTTCAGTTGGTCAATCATAATTTACTAGAACAATTAACTATGAATAATGGATAACTATGCTTTACCATTTTAAAGCTGTAGTACGTCTGGTAAATTATCCTTTACCATGGCTCACTTACTGTGGGGACATATCTATATATAAGGATCACTTCGCCGGCACCCTGCGCCAGGAACCGGGGGACCGGACGTCCTTTACCTACCATGACAGCTACCTGTCCTCAGGTCAGCCGTCCATAGCCCACACCCTTCCTCTTCAGGCAGCGCCATTCCTCTCAGAGTCCGGCCTGCCACCCTTCTTTGACAATCTGGTCGCCGAAGGCTGGCTGGAAGAAGCACAGACGCGCCTGCTGGCCAAGCGCCGGGCCTCGCGCTTCGAACTGCTGCTGGCCTTCGGTCAGGACTGCGCGGGCGCCGTCTCCATGATCGATCCGGAACCGCAGGAGCGCGGCATCATCAAACCCGATAATCCTATGGACATGGCGGTCATGGCAGGGCGGGCATCGCTCTCGGGTATCCAGCCCAAGCTGGCCCTGATCAAGCAGGATAGAACATTCCGTCCGGCGCGCGCGCGCGAATTGAGCACGCATATCGGAAAGTTTCCATCGCCGCGCCATGAGGATCTGACCGCCAATGAATGCCTGACGACCATGGCGCTCAAGGCCCTGCTACCCGACGACAAGATTGTTGATCTGCACATGGGAACAATAGAGGGCTTGACCGAGCAGGCGCTCATCATCACGCGTTTTGACCGGACGGCGGACGGGCAACGGATCCATTTTGAGGAGTTTAACCAGCTGCTGGGTTACCCTTCCGACGCCAAATATGGCGGAAGCCACACAAGCATGGCGGATTTTATCCGCGAGACACCAGGTTGCTTGCCCGCTGAAATCTATAGGCTCTACCTGCGGATTCTGGCCGGACTCCTGCTCGGCAATACCGACATGCATCTGAAGAACTTTGCCATGTTCCATACGGATGCCGGCATGCGGTTATCACCCGCTTACGACGCCGTATCCGCGGCTTTATACGGGGACAAGACCATTGCCTTGTCGATCGGCGGCACTCCCAATATTCCGATAGGAAATTTGAAGCCGCAAACGCTCATCCACCTGGGACAGGAGTTCGGCTTATCCACGGACGCCGTGGCGATGGCTGCCGGTCAGCTCGAACGACGCAGGCAGGCAGCCAGGGAAGCCATGGCGAAGAGCAAGATCGGCAGCCAGTCATTAAAAGATGAAATCCTCACGCACATGGACAGACGATGGAACGGAACCTTCGCCTTGATTGGCAAGACCTTGTCGAAGAAGCGGTAAAGCGTCGCAAGGAACAGAAACTAAGCCAGAAGAAGCTGGCCGTGCTTGCCGGCGTCAGCGGGCCGACAGTCAACGACTTCGAGCAGCAACGGACGACCATCACGTTGGAATCCGCCCTGAAAATCCTCAGATGCCTGGGGATGGCATAAAGGAAGCCGTTCCGGGTTGTGCTGGAGCCGCTTCATCGGTGGTCAACGGGCAAGTCGGGCGGACGCGTACCCGGCTGATGTTTTCACGCGTCCCCAGGGCATTCCGGCGAGCAGGCTCCCTCCTTTCGTCCGGATAAGATTCTGCGACACGGTTTAAAACAGGACGCAACGTTCTTTCTCGCTGCGGCGCTCCAGTTCATAGGCTGACATCCGTTTCATGTCATCCTCCACTGTTTCAGACTGCGACTGCCGCGGCCTTTCAGGCCGCCCGTCCAAGCAGCATTGTCTCGAAGCCGTCTCTGCCTTCTGGTCCCGTGACGCCCCACCGCCACCCGGCTGCCGCTTCGGCCATAGCTCCAAGGAAGATTGTCTCGAATGGGCGGTACCCGCCGCGAAGCAGCGTGCCGAGGATGAATGCTTCATGAAGCTC
Organism: Nitrospira sp. LK70; assembly: GCA_011090425.1. Lineage (GTDB taxonomy): Bacteria > Nitrospirota > Nitrospiria > Nitrospirales > Nitrospiraceae > Nitrospira_D. The sequence continues at coordinate 59,595 of PHGD01000002.1, forward strand.
ATGTGCGCAGCGACGCTCGATGACGTCTCACCACGTCCGGCAATCGATCATGTTTCCGGTGTTGCACCGGCGGACGTAACCCGCCCCGGCATGACCGCGCGACGCCCGCCACCTATCGGTCGTGGCATGCGGCTCGCTTTCCGTCCCACCGGCAACGCCCGCCTTCTCCTCTCCTTTTTCCTTCGGGGTGATTTTGCTCCTGAACTCTCCGCGACGGAGCAACACCACCTTCAAAAAGGAGAAGAAGATGCAACACCGGAACACATATATTCCCCGCTTCAGGATCTCGCTCGTCCGCGAAACCCGCGGAACCTACACGGAGCAAAAGCTTTCATCCTCGGCGGACGCCGACCGGCTCCTACGGCCCCTCCTGCATAATCTCGACCGGGAACATTTCATCGTCATCGGGTTGGATGCGAAGAATGCCGTCATCGGCATGAATACCGTCTCGATCGGATCCCTCAATATGGCGATCGTCCACCCGCGCGAGGTATGCAAGCCCCTTATCCTCATGAATGCCGCCGGTTTCATCTGCGCCCACAACCACCCCTCCGGCGACGCGACGCCAAGCCTGGAGGACCGGCAGCTCACGACCCGTCTGAAGCAGGCCGCCGACATCATCGGTATCAGAATGCTCGACCACGTCATCATCGGCGAATCCGGCCTTTACAGCTTCGCCGACAACGGGTGCCTGTCATGATCGAATACAAAAATTCATAAAGCGGATGGATCGAGCCATAGCGATGCCTCTCAACGAAGAAAGAGTTTTTCGTGAGGGCAAGGCGGCTCGCACCAACCTGTCGCCGTAATCCCCTATTTCTTGCGGGATTGATCGATAAACTGAACAGTCGTAAACCGCGCGGAAAGCCAACTGGCCCACTTTGCCGCCTTCCGCATGACACCCCTTCGGTATCGAGCATTGTGTGAGGGGGTGCGCGAATGGTAATTGGCCACGCGTGTCCAGAGGTCCCCTCGATCATGGAGGATATGGGATCGTAATCGCCATGCGGCCAATTCGTAGGGATAGCAGCCGGCTTGCTCAACATCCGCTGCCGTAATGCCGTAAGGCTTTAAGTGGTGCAGATAGGACGTGTTGAACTGCATGGGGCCGATATCATAAGTACCGTTGGTGTTTCTTATCCATTGTCCCGGCTTGCCCCCTTCTTTCTCCGCCACTGCCAGCACGATATTGGCCGGGACTTCGTACTTCACCGCCGCCACGATCGAGCAGACGATCCGTTCCTGGTCCTGAGGTGGAAGATCTGCAGCAATCATGGCTGGCCTCAGCGCACCAGCGGACAGGCCGCTAAGAATGCAGGACCGCCGCCAAACATCTGCGCCGCATGGTATTTGGCTAACGACGAGGCGCACTCGGCGGGAGCGGACCCAATCGCGGAGAGACAGAGCATGGCTTCGCAGGCGTCACGAGCCATACCGGTGAGCAGCGACAAGGCTCTGCTGTTTTGGCTCATCCCAGGAAGCACAGGGGATGCTGCTGATGACGCTGGTGCGCTCGACATAGCCGGTGCCGGAGCACCTGGACTCTCTGCGTGGACTGACGGGGTGCTGAGAGAGAAGAACAAAAGACCGAGACCCAATACGAACAGGCGTGGGGACTGAATGGTCATGCTTTTCCTCCTTTCGGCCAGGTGAAGGGCTCTTTTCGATCACGAAACGTGGCAATTTCTTCTTTCGGATCAAATGCCGTGTCATCGGTCTTGCCCTTCGACAGGCTCTCGCCGCCAAATGTGGGTTCTGGCGACGACGTTGACGTGTCCGAGTTGCTTTTGGTGACACTGGCATAGGATCGACCGGTGAATTGTGGGCCTGGGCCCACACCATCCATGGCCGCCGCTAAGGGCATGTTTCCGCTTGGACTTCCTTTTGGAGGAGTACTCGTTGGGCTCCCACTCGGCCCACTTCCACTTGGTCCACCACTCGGGCCGGTGATCATAGTTGTTGGGGGAGGCGCACTCCCACTTCCGTTCGACACCGCTTGCATCAGCGCGTGAGACCCGGCCGCTCCACCCGCCACTCCTGCCCGCGCCATGTTTGCCACAAGTCCGACCCCCGCTGCCATGGCCGCTGCTGTGCCGACGGCTGATACTAACGATACTCCCGAGCCCAGTGCCCCCACCCCGCCACCCATCGCCAGACCACCCAGCAAGGGTGGGATCTTGTTCACGAGCCCCAGCAGCACAATCGCCGCAACCATCAACACTGCCATTTCCTTGACGCTCACTTGGCTGCTCATATTCGCGTAATACAGATTGATGAATGAGAAGCCAATGCCCACCACCAAGACCATCCCCGCCAGTTGTGCGCCGAGCGAAAGGACCGTGCGGTAATAGTTAATCGCCATATCGGAGGTCCATCGGGACCCGCCGAATCCCAGAAAGAAGATTCCGGCGTAGGCCAAGATCCATCCACTCACCAACAGCACCAACATGTTGATGGCGATGAGGGCCACCACAATGAGAATGATGAGGCACACGACAACACCAACCGCACTATCGACCGGCTGCCAGACCGACGATTGCGTCATGACCCGATCGAGCAATTGAAACCCAATATCCGCCAGCGTGGACGGATAGACACTCGGACCCAACCCGCTGGCACTCCCCGCGAGTTGGCGCATCGAATTGATGATCTGCATCGCGAAGGTCGGACCATTCGTCAGCAGCCACCAGAAGAACCCCGTCATCAACGTAAAGGACAGGAACTCCCCAAGAAACTCCCCGATCTCCGCACGGCGAAGCGCCAACTGCCCCATCGTCCAGACTAAGGAGATCGTTGCGAGCGTCCAAAAGAGCCAGGAGGCTCGCGCGGTAATATAGGCTGCCCAGCCTGTCGCGCTGGTCTGAAAACTTTGGAGGGCAGTATCGAGGAGACCTGAGGAATTGATGGCTGCCTGGGTTTCACCGGGCCAGCACAATAAGGCGAGCACCGCGCCTATTATTGTGTGCTGCACAAGGCACGATAACCAGTGCCCTCTGGTCACGTACCAAGGCGTATCTCGGGTGGATATTCGGAACGTCCTCATTTTCCCCTGAAGATATCGCTCACCGCTTGTTGCGCATTGACGCAATTCGGCATCGAGGCGAGTTGGCCCGGGTTGTTATGACATTTCGTGACCATCGCCGTCCGTTCCGCCTCGTGACTCTTGTACCACTCGACTGTTTGCACAGGATCGAGTGCCTCCTGCGTACACCCGCTCAACCCAATAGCTCCGCTCACGACCACGCGGAAGACAATGGGATAAAAATTCCAGCCAAAACCCATTCGGTGTTGGGAACACGTGCTCACAATCATAGAAGCTCCATGTCGTTCTCGTTGGGAGTCACCACGCGCGCCGGAGGCTTGGTTGAAACGTACCCTGACGAAACGTTCGACTCGCGGCCAGCTGCATCGCCTCTCGATCCGCCTGGGCTTGCTGGCGGGTCGCGTCCATGTTCTGTTGCGCCAAGAGCGCAGCCCGAATCTGCATCAACTGATTCGCTCCCTCACTCGTCAGCATGTTGTTGTGTTGCATGACATCAGCTTGCCCATTCGACGATTGAGCGGCCAGTTGGAGCCGCTTCAAGCGTCGCGAATCAAGATTCAGCGTGTCGTACTGGCGTTCCAATCCTCGGAACAGGGCCTCGATCGATTTCTTTTGCGATTGCGCCCCGATGACTTCGTTCTCCAAGATCAGACCCCACTGACTTGGGGAACAGCCCGGCTCTTTAAAGCACTGCGCATTGCGATACCATGCCATGTCATGGAAATTTCCGGTAAAGCCAGCCACCGTCCCATACAGCTGTCTGTAGAATGATACGGTATCGATCATGTACCGCAGATCGTTCATGGTTTCTTGCGCGTTGTCCCAGATGAACAGGCCGGGGTTCATCGTGTTTTGCAACATGTTCACATATTGCTGCAGCTGCAGCCGGTATTGCTCGATTTGCTTCAGTTGCTGAGCCATGTTCGAGATCGCCCCCGTCATCGACGGGGCCAGCACGGCGCCGTCGAAGGTGGGAATGCCGCTGCCATAGCTCGGTGTCCACGGAGCCAGGAACACGACTGATAAGACGAGCCCTGCAAGACGAGGTGTGGTGGTCGTCATGGCGTCTCCTTTCCTGCGAAATCGAACTCTTGGTACGGTTTGGGCAACACGAGGTCTTTTACCACTACGACGTTGAACCGATACCCAGGACGAATCGTCAACTCGGGCGCGATGCTCAGATTCTTTGCGATGAGCTGCGCCGTGACTTGTCCTAATTGCTGACCGAGGGCTTGGCTCATGGCAGTCCCGGCATTGTATTGCGGAATGCCGACTTGACCGGGAATGCCTGCCCCTTGCGCTTGTTGCTGACTGAACGTAACACCGGCCGTGACTGCAGACATCAGCAGGGCGGATCCGAACAGCCTCACATAATGATTATTGACGAGATCGGTGAGGCCGGATGCCCCCGAACCCGTAGCTCCTGGCATGGAGCCTAGATCGAGCGTTTTTCCGTCCGGATACCCTAAGCGTTGCCAGGCCACCAGCAAGGCTTTCTGCCCGTATCCGACCTCACTGGAATAGGTTCCAATGAGTTTGGTGCCCTGTGGGATCAGGAGTTGTGTCTTCGTGGGCGTGTCGTACACGTTTTGCGACACTTGCGCGATGATCTGACCCGGCAACGAAGAATCAATTTCAGACAGCATGAGCGCCGGGAGCACATCACCGGCTTGAATCACAAATGGCGCACGAGGCGGGAGCTGTGTGCCGTCATGCTTCCATCGATCTCCTCCCGCCGGGTTTGCTGAACTCGTGGTCCCACTGAGAGCGCTGAGTTTGGCCGTGGATGACGACTCCGATCCTCCATCAAAGGGGCCGAGCATCCCGGCTTGGCGCAATTGCGTGAGTTGCGCCTGATACGCTTTCGTGGGGTCGTCACTCCGCGCCGCATCAGCCACCTGTTGTTTGACTTCGGCTAGGCGATTGCGCTGGTCGCTGGACGACACTGACTCCGGCTTACTCTCGATGGTCGGCGCGGGTTTCTCGCTCCGCACCAGGGAAAAAGTGACGGTGGAGGGCGCTTTCAGCGCGTCCTGCAGCTGTTGGATCTTGGCGAGTCGGAGTGCCTCCCGTTCCTCACTCGATGGTGTTTTCGAGAGAGGTTTACCGGTGACGAGCTGTAACCCTCCGGCTCGATTTGGCATCGGTGGCGCATCGAGATCGTCAGGCCGTGCGATCAAGATATCAGCTTTGACTTGTCCATCCGCGTCGAGACTCCCCGTCCCGACCATCGGGGTCTCTGCCTGATCGAATTCTTTGCGAACCGGTGGTTTTGCGGATGCGGGCGGGATTACGCCTCCCAGATGCGATCCTGCGATCCGATTCGCCAGTGCCAGCGTGCCCCCGCCTTTGGCCTGCTGAGGCGGCCCTGTGGTCGCTTTCAACAGCTGCGCTTGTTGCTGAGCCCGATCACTCGCCACCATCGCCACCACAAGGGCGACCACTGCGATCAACCCGATCACAAGATAGAGCGGAATGTGATTGGCGCGACGGACTCCGGCTCCGGGTGCGAGTGACCCCGGCGACCCCTCAGGGGACATCTGCGGATTGGCCGAGTGACTCACGCCCTACTCCTTCCGCACCCAGGCCCCGGCCTGTGCGATCACCTGGTCATCCATATGATAGGCTCGGCTTAACGACTGCGACCCGATAAAGACGGTGACACGATACAGGCGAGGCTCGAACGGACCATCGATCACATAGCCAAACGACAAGCCTTCTGTGTGGCTCACGGCCGACTGGACTGGTCCTGGCATGTCCTCTCGTGTGGTAAGGGTCGCTCGCCTGTTCACGCGATGCTCCATCACTCCATACCCTTTCCGCCGTAACGCCTCGATCAGTGCGACGCCGTAGGGGTCTGTGGCGGCATGGGTGAACACGAGGCGGGTGAGGGCTGGAGGGTACAATGCTGCCATCCGCGTAACCGTGTCCTGGGCCAGCCGTTCCGGCATCTGAGGCGGCACGCCTCCTTTCACCAGATAGCCATAGGGCGACGGACTGAAGCAGCCAGTGAACAGGAGTCCGACCCCAAGCATGAGAGACAACCGTCGCATCGTTATTTCCTCCGTTGGATCGTCACCCGGTCTTGATTCGATCCAACTCCTGCCACCAACACCGCTTTCTCAAAGACGGTATCGACAATATACCGCCGATCCTGCAGACTGTAGTTCACCATCACTTCCTCGGCATCGCTGAACAGCCCGCCCTCTTTCCGGACGACCAAGAGGATTGGCGCTTCGGTCTGCGCGATCGACGGCGGCATTTCAATGACGGTCCGTGCCCCATCGTTATAGACCCGCACGGGCTTCCATGCGGCGTGACCGGCCACGTCATACTCGAACGACAGCTTGGGCAGATAGTCACTGGTCTGCGGAATCGTCTTCTCCTTGATCTCCCGTTGTTGACGCGCTTTCAGCATGTCGAACTTCACCGCCGAGTCCTCGGGATAGCTAAACGCGACTTGCGGCATGTAGCGCGTCTTATGGGACCGCAGCCGCAGATAATAGGCGCGGCGATTGGTCGCGACGACCAAGGACGTTTCCAAGCCGATTTCACGCGGTTTGATGATCACATGCTGGACTTCGTCGGCTCCGCTCCCGGTCAGCGCCGGCTCGATCGACCACCGGACGTTGTCACCGACATTGACCGAGTTCACCTGTTCGCCCGGTTGCAAGGCGACATCGCAGACATGCAACGGCGCACAGACGATGCTGATCTGGTTCACGCCGTACGGAAACGTGATGAATCCATTGGCCCCCGCGACCGGCGCACTTCCGGCTATCGTGCCTTGTTCGCCATAGGCGAGTCCCGCTTGTTCTTGCGGCGTGAGGGCCGGATTGGAGCCGGTCAGCACCTCCTCGACGCTCGGGTCACTCCCGGCCGAGGCGCGAAGTGGCAGCAGCGCGAGCACCAGACACAGGACGATGTTTCTCATTCGGTTCCTCACTCCTCACAGTTGTTTGGACCAGGAGAAATCACGAACATAGATCGAGAGCGGGTTGCGCCGAAGCTCATCCTCCGTCACCGTCGCCGACGGTTCAGCCCGATAGACGGTGACGAGCGCCCGCATCGGGACCGGCTGGGTTTTCACTTCGCCCTTGCGGTCCCACACCGACTCCAGCCAAGTGACTTCCCAGGTGTCCGGTGTTTGGGGCAGGACCGTGGAAATGTCCACCGTGACCGTTTCCTTCTCCGCTCGCGTGAACGGATTCGAGTCCTCGGTGCCGTTCATCCACTGGTTCATCTTGCCGGTCGCCGGATCCTGTTCGCTCAACATCGCATAGACGTGATACACCGCTTTGCGCTGGAGTGCGGCATCGACCGTCACCAGCCGCGCATTGGCGATAAATTCGCCAATGGTGGCGGCTAGCACGCGCGGATCGGCCGAGCTCGTCATCTCGACCGGTCCAACGGCCGTCGCATGGCCGTGCGGATCGACAGTGTAGAGAAAGGGGATGAATTTGGATTGGCTCCCGACATAGGCGATCCCGCCCACCGAGGCTAGAGCAATGAGCAAACAGAGGATCGCGATCATTTCCCAGGATCGCCGGGTCGCGACTTGCGCCTTCATCAGATCGTTCCAGGTCTGTCGAGCGGAGAGATAGGGATTTGCGTTCTCTCCGACCCGTCGCCCATCTTCGATGATGGTGGGTTGTGACTGCCGTTCGTCCTTCGAGGCCCGTTCCCCTCCCAAGATGTACTTCATTGCCTTCCATGATTCGACCAGACTCATGCCGTCACCTCGTCATAGGCTCCGTAATCACGCAGCCCGAGTCCCCGGCTCGCCAGCCATTCGTCGATCCACGCCGCGCCATACTTGGCTTCCAGCCCGCGAATCTCCGCGATGGACTCCTTATCCGATGCGCCGACGAAGGCGAGGGCCAAGGGTCCTAATGCGAGGTCGTAAAGCCGATGGCCATCTTCGGAACTGTAGTAATACTGGCGCTTCGGAATGGCCGTAGCGAGAATCTCAATTTGCCGCGAGTTCAGTCCCATTCGACGATACAGGGCCGACGTGTCTTCATCACGGGCAAAGACGTTGGGCAAAAAGATCTTGGTCGCCGTGGACTCCACGATCACATCCAAAATGCCGGAGTTCGCCGCATCGGTGAGACTCTGTGTCGCCAGTAGCACGAGGCAGTTGGCCTTGCGCAGGACTTTCAGCCATTCCCGAATCTTGTCTCGAATCACCGGATGTCCAAGCATCAACCAGGCTTCATCCACGATGATGGCGCTGGGCTGCCCCCGCAAGCTCCGTTCGATCCGGCGAAAGAGATAGAGAAGGGTCGGGAGGGCGTACTTGTCCCCGAGCCCCATCAACTCCTCGATTTCAAACACGGTGAAATCCGCGAGCGCGAGGCCGTCCCGTTCGGCGTCGAGCAGATGGCCCAAGGCCCCGCTCACGGTGTATTGCTTCAAGGCTTCGCGGATTGTTTCGTCCTGCACCATATTCACGAAATCCGAGAGCGAGGCCGGCGGGATGTTCTGTTCGTGTACGCGATCATGACTCAACGCATTGGCGTGCAGCGCCATGACCGTTTCCGCGATGGCGTTCCGTTGGATCGGCGTGGTGTTTACCCCGTTCAGGGCCAGCATGGTCTCGATCCACTCCAACGCCCAGGCCCGATCTCCTCTGGTCTCCAAAAATTGGAGCGGGCAAAAGGCGAGCTCGTTGGCATCGCCCGCCACGGTGACGTGCAATCCGCTGTGCCCTTTCGTGTGGGCTCGAATCGCCGCCGCCAGGGGATACATGGAGAGGCCCTTATCGAAGACAAAGATCGACATGCCCTCGTACCGGCGTAGTTGCGCGGCGAGCATCCCTAAATGGGTCGATTTCCCTGAGCCGGTCGGTCCCAGCATCAACGTATGACCCACATCGCGCACATGGAGATTCAGACGAAACGGAGTGGCCCCATGCGTCACGCACTGCATCAAGGGAGGGGCGTCAGGCGGATACAGGGGACAGGGCGCGGTGGCGCTGCCGGTCCAGATCGTACTGGTCGGGAGGAGATCCGCCAGGTTCATGGTGTTCAACGGCGGACGCCGGACATTTTCGACGCCATGTCCCGGCAAGCTGCCCAAGAAGGCGTCCATCGTATTGAGCGTTTCGATCCGTGCGGCAAATCCCAACTGATGGATCAGTTTTTCGATGTGACGCGCCGACCGTTCCACTTCCGATCGGTCCTCATCCATAAGGACCACAACACTCGTGTAGTAGCCCATTCCGATCAATCCACTGTTCACTTCCCCCATGGCGGCCTCCGCATCGGCCACCATCGCCATCGCATCCTGATCCAATGGACCCGTCTGCGAGTTGGTGATTTGATCGAGAAATCCTCGGACTTTCTGCTTCCATTTCCGCCGATAGCGCGTTAATTCGCGCACGGCTTCGTGTTGATCCATGAAGATAAAGCGGGACGACCAGCGGTACTCGATGGGTAACTCCCCGAGCGCGGTCAGGATCCCTGGGGTGCTGTCCAGGGGAAAGCCTTCGATCGCCACCACCTGCATGTACTGCTGGCCGATTTTCGGAATGACGCCCGTCCACAATTCTTGTCCGCCGATCATGGCATCGAGATACATCGGATGACTGGGCAAGAGGACCGGCTGATTGATGCCGGTCACACAGCGTTGCACCCACCGCAGGAATTCATCATGGGTCACGGTCGACCCATCCTCCAGGATGAGGGAGTGTCCGCGGAGGCGTTGCAGGCGAAAGACCGACGACAACCGCGATTCAAACGATGCGCAGTCCCTGGTGAACTGCTCCACCAGTCCCTTCGTGCGGTCCTGGGCGGTGATTGCCGCCTGGTCATCGTCGAACATCAATTCGACGAACTTGCGTTGCGCGACCAGCGGCGGCAGATACGTGAGGGTCACGACAAAATAGCCGTCGTACATGGCCCCCAGCCCTTCAAAGAGCCGCCGCCGTTCTTCGTCCAACGCAGCCGTCAGCGCATCGGGAAAATGGGAGCGTCCAGGCGCGGCATAGCCGGTTGCCCGACGCCGCACCGCGTCCACATGCACCATCCAACCGTTGCCGAGCTGACTCAAGGCTTGATTGATCCGGAACGACACGGCTTCGCGCTGGGGTTCCGTACTGCTGGCCTGATCGTCGCCGCGGTAGATCCAGGCCGCCATGAGTGAGCCGTTTTTCCCGACGATCACACCGTCCTCGACCATCGCCGCATAGATCAAGAGATCCGACAGGCCCGCGTCCTGGGAGCGATGCTTCTTCAGCGTTACGTGTGCGTCGGCTTCCCGGACACGTTGGATCAGCAACAAAAGGAATGCGAGTCCCAACACCGCAATTAGGAGGGTCAGCGTCACCATCATGTGTACTGATTCCCCTGCCTCGTGGTATTCACTCGCCATGGGGTACTGCGCGCGGGATAGTAGGGTTTGTAGACCAACTGCCGCAGATAGACCTGCCGAAGCTTGGGATCGGCTTTGGCCATGAGTCGCAGCAGATACAGAAGAAGAAACCACAAACTCACGCCGACGATTCCGGCGCGCAGCTCTTGGGCGGTGAAGACCAGCGCAAACGCGATCGCACCACAGAACAGCACCAGTTCGCGGTCCCCGCCCCAGAACAGATTGTCTCGGTGCATGACACGACGAATCGGGATCTTACGGAGCGCCATGGTCATCTCCGCCTCACCGGTTCAGGATGAAACGAGGCCATCAATTCTTTTCCCTCCCCGCTCCACGCGATTTCTGCCCCAGCGGCAAAGAGCGTCGTCAGCACGTTTTGGGCGCCCACGAGGATGGCGATCAACAACACGAGAAAGACCATCATGCGCAAAAACCCGGTCAACTCGCCGCCGAAGATCAACGCCCCGGCCGCGCCCACAATCCCGATCAAGGACAGGGTAAAGGCGACGGGCCCGGTGATTGAGGCACGCAACCGGGTCAAGGCAGATTCGTAGGGGAGCCCGCCCCCGGCCGTCCCCGCCGCGTAGGCGTCAGGCGGCAGGGTGATGACGCACAGCGTCAGCAGGAGGCCGACGCACCACAAATGTTGTTTCCCGTACGATGCAGTGCTCATTAATGGTGCTCCTTCGGTTCAATCAGTGACCTGGTGATGTACTGGCCCTTCTTATAGCCCTGGACTTCGAGAATATCGTCGACGCGGCGCCCCTCCGCACAGCGTGTGATGTGCACCAGGACCTGTACGGCTTCGGCAATCAGCGGTTCGATGGGTTTGGGATAGTCCTGATTCATGCTGATATACAGCGCCAACTTCGAGAGCCCGGCCCTGGCATGATTCGCATGCAAGGTGGCAATGCCGCCTTCATGTCCGCTGTTCCAGGCCATGAGCAGATCCAACGCTTCCGGCCCTCGGACTTCTCCCACCAAAATGGTGTCGGGCCGCATGCGCATGGAGATCTTCAAGAGCGTCGCCATCGTGACATCCACGGTGGTGTGATATTGCACGCAGTTGTCGGCACGGCATTGAATTTCGGCGGTGTCCTCGAAGATGAACACGCGCAGATGGGGAAAGGTGTCCATCATGGTATCGATCAGGGCATTGACGAGCGTGGTCTTGCCCGAACCGGTCCCGCCGACCACGAGGATGTTTCGTCGCGTGGCAATGGCAGTGAGGAGCACGTCTCGTTGCCGAGCCGTCATGATCCCCTGCTCCACATACTGCTCGAGCCGAAAGACCGCGAGCGCGCGTTTGCGAATCGCAAACGTCGGAGCGGGCACGATCGGCGGGATCTGGGCGGCAAAGCGGGAGCCGTCGAGGGGAAATTCCCCGTCGAGGTAGGGAGACTGGCGCGTGATTTCCTTGCGATGGAACCCCGCTACGGTTTTGATGATGGCTTCCGCGCGGGCGGCGGGGAACGTCCCGATACAGGCCATCCCCTGCCCGAGCCGTTCACACCAGAGCCGCCCATCCGCGTTCAACATGACTTCGACGGTCCGCGGGTCATTGAGGGTTCCAAGTAGCGGTGCGCCCATATCCCGTTCAATCATCCGGCGGGCGCGTTCTCTCGTCGAGGGTCCGTCATCCATGCGAGTGCTTGCGTTCACCATTGACGATGTATGCGTGTAAATCAAGTGTATGTAGTTCTACTACTTGATAATGCTTACTCAATTCTTGTTTTGCACTACTACGCTGATGGATATCGCATGTCAAGACGATATTCTGCATAAAGCGAAAATAAATTATGCAGTGTATGGACGTGTAGGGACGCGCCTCTACAGAAAGGCCTGACTTACTGAACAGTGTAGGCGGTGGAGGACAGTGACACGGACGGGTTACTTCTGCAGCGCTTTGGACATGTTCACAATCATGGTCGGCGCGTGGGCGATGCCATAGGCGATGTGGGCCGCCGCACCAAGATTCACGAAGGCACGTGGCTTCGATTTATTTCGAAGGGTGGCGAGATATCATTCCTGCGCTTGGTTCTTGATCCGAAAACTCACCTGATAGCGCTTGTTCGGCAGCGCCCACAGCGTGATTTGTTCGACGCCTGACGCGTGAGCCAGTGCCCGTAACACATCGTAGCGGGCGCAGACGCTCCTCTGTGGGTCGTCACTCGTTGTGCCCCGAACAGCGGTATTGTTCACTCCCCTCCCGCTCCGACTCGAGGCGTGTGATCGTGCTTTCGATCTTGGGTCTAAATTTTTGTGACGAGATAGTCCTGGCACGTCTTTTCATCCTTGGTCAGGTGACAAGTGCGTATAATGTAATGGAGCGCCTCAAAACGTATATATACTTATGTTTGTTGGATTTCTAGCGAAATTCCACGCTCACCGATGAAGCCAGCATCTGTCCTCTTGCGAGCCCAGCGCGAATTGCACAAGGTCTTCTTAGCGCGCGCCAATTCGGATGGCGCCCACTGGGTGTGTCCATAATAAGTCTCACAGGGACTGACCTTTGTGCAGCGACCAGAGGAAGCAGCCCATCCAGAAATGCCGTGAAGCGGCCTGCGGACAATACTACCGTGGAAGTATTGGCCCATGACTTACCCGCATTACTGGTTACACTGGCCACCGGCGACACGTTACGCCCAAAAATTCCTCGGCCATCGTTTCCCACAGTTGAATGGAACAACAGTTTGAGGCATCCTACTCGCTCAGATATAAACCATTTAGCTGGGCATGCTCTGGAGAGAGATGATCGGGTGGTGGCTACTTGGGGGACTGGTGGCGGCAGTGATTGTCGTGCTCCTGTATCGGAAACGGCGAGCGAGACGCCGATCCTCATTGACGGCTGGCCATATTATGACGAAGACCGCTGACGGCGAACCGCTTCAATTTCTCGTTCGAGCCACCCGCCGAATTCGAGGGAGACATCGATAGTAGGCTTCCGCGAGGAATGTCATCTCGCATTCTTGCAGAGCGGCGCAACCATCACGCCGTTACGGTCTGCCTCGCCAGACTCAGAAACTGCGCTGTGTCATTTTGCCACTTCAGCCTTCTGTAGCGATCGTTGCCATACCAAGCAGTACCTCACTCGATTCTCCGATAAATAGGGCAGATAGTACGAACGGTCCTACCTCGGCACAAGAGGGACAACAGAGCCGGAACGTTTCAACGTGAACCCGCTCTAGCACACCGGGGGACTAACACCTAGTTACCGGGCGGCGAACCTATGCGAAGCCCGGGGTTTGTGATGCTTTTCTAAGAGCAATACCTACGTACGAATCGTTAAATGTCATTCTATGTATTACTGTATAGGAACAAAGCGCCAGAGTTGGCAGGCGCCTCCTTCCCAATCTGAACCCGGGTTCAAGCTGATCGTGCTTCCACAGTGGTCTGCATCCAGGTATTGGCCGCCGTGCTTTAACTGAAGTCGCTGATACCCTTGAATCGTCAGCCTCCTTTTTGGGCTTTCAGGCCCTCCTCCATCTGGTATACCGCACTTCACTTGCTCAGTACTCTGATCCAATACACACATGTCGCCTTGCAAGTGAAACAGTCTCGGCATATCAGGGCATCAACTCGTCTGGAGTCTCATTGGTCTAAGGTTGTGGGAAGATCGTCACTCACACGGCAATGATAGTTTTCATAAGCTGAACCTGATAGGGCCGCCCGGTTGACATCAGATAGAAGATCGTCAGTAGATTGTGGTCGTTGTCCCATTGCGTGTATTTGTGAAGGAGATAGGCCCCATAGGAAAAGGCAGGGTGTCCGATGTGCGGCATGTTTCGATCTGAATCTGGGTCTTGTGGCCCAAACATGAACCGGCCCCACGCTGCGTCGCGCTGTGGATCGAAAACTGCTATCTCCGGAGCCGTATCCAATTCCCAGGGCGTGTCCGCTATGCGCGCTACAATGGGCAGGTGATGCGAGGCCATCACCTCTCGCGGACCGGAAAGCTGATAAAGCAGGATCCATTTGCCAGTGCCGGGAATGCGGCCCGCCGACAGGGATGTCCAATAGTAGCACGTCGAAAAGAGCGATCTTCCCGCGCTCTCATCCGGCACCCAAGATAGATTGCCATCATAGTAACGGATCCCTTCTTTGCTTGGACCCTCGCCGGGGATAAGCGGCATGAAGGCCAGATTGACGCCAGACGGCCCCCGGGGATCGATACACCCGGGGCGCAATTCTGTGCCAGGAGACATCGCGCCATGACCAAAGAGCAGAACCCCCTCTTCGGTCTGTGCATTCAGGCCGGGAATTTCCTCCGATCTTATGACAACTGGAGCAACTTGAAGGAACCGCGCAGTCCCTCCAACACGCGAAAGCACGAACTCGAAAGTGAAAGGCTTGGGCCCGTCTGGCCAATCCGAGCTCGTTAGACTGCTGAGCCCGTCAGAATAGACGAAGACATAGACTTTTCCACCATGACTGAACACCCCAGTCGGCGTTCCGTCTCCCAGAGGTTGCCACAGTAGATTGGAGTCCGTTTCACTACCTCGTACTGTGAAGGGGCGAAAATAAGGCCCATCAGTCACGAACCGCACAGCGGTCATCATAGGATTGATGCACACCGGCCCTTGCCATTGCCCCAGCCCCTTGACCCAGTTGACATTCAGTTCGCCCGTCCGGCCACCTGAAATTACCGTCATTTGATCACCGAGCTGCTGAATGACGGCAACAGCACCGTCGTCGAAGCTGCTGCCAGGCGGTGCAATTTGGAACGGCCCCTGCCAAGGATTACTGTCAATAGCCCAGTAGACATCGATGCCACCGTCCTGGTTCACAAGGAACGTGTCCCATTGGTTCGAGCTCTGCCGTGCCACAGTGATCGGCGTTCCCGGTTTTGTAGGGTACAGACCTGGAACCGCTGGAGCAGGCCCCTGCCAAACACCGCCACCGACTACCCAGATTGAACTTAGCCGCCCCTCATTGCTTACGAACTGAACAGTGAGTAGGTCGGGATCCTGATTAAAAGCGGCCAGATTCGCGCCTGGCACCGTAATGTTCGGAGGACTAACTCCCACAGGTCCTTGCCATATTCCGCCGGCGATTGACCAAGCAACATAGAAAACGCCATCATCTCCGATGAAAAACACATCGAGCTGATCGGCCCCTTGCTTGCATGCGGCAATGCCAGCACCTGATTCGGGGTAAGGAATATGGGCCTCCCCTACGATCTGTGGTCCCTGCCACACACCACCTCCAACCACCCATGCAACGTGAAGGCGACGGTTTTGACCGATAAAGAAGACGTCGAGCTGATTGTCATTTTGCTTGATAGAAACTAATTTACCGCCGGGCTTGGCAATGTGGGATGCGCTGATTTGCTGGGGCCCCTGCCAGATGCCACCTTCCTCCACCCATGCCACATGAAGCCCGCCATTGTTTCCGATAAAGAACACATCAAGTTGCTCATCGGATTGGTGAGCGACGGCAATGCACGCACCCGGCGGCGCCAGATTAGGCGGGCTAATTTGAAACGGCTGGAACCAGTTGCCCCCGTCTACCACCCAGGCAACGAATAATGCCCCGTTTTCGCCAATGAAAAATGCATCCGACTGGTTCGGGAGCTGCTTCCCGGCGCCGATGCAAGCATGCGGCGGAACGCGAATGTCATCGATGACACCAATGGCATCAGCATTGTGAGCTGGCCCTCCTTCACGTCCCAGCTTCGGCACATCCCCAAAAAAGATGTAAGTTTTATCAAAATGTACAGTGCTCGCGCCGAGATCGACGCCCTCAATCCCCCACTGACTCGTATCCTGATAGTGAAAGAGCCAATCGGGGTCAGACCTCCCGCTTACTTGGCCAATTCGTATTGTCGCAATGTGCTGCATATGATTCGCTTTCAAAGGAGCCTAGGCTGCGAAATCGTATCTCGGCCCTGCTCAAGGAGAAGCTGACTGTCGTGGGAAAGCCGGAGCTGATCTTAATTTATGCATCGCTAATACCGGATGCGTTCTCCAAAGCTGCCGCACTCACACACCAGTGAACGGACTGTCGAAGCTCTAAGTCATGACATTCTCACCCGCCAAAGGCTGACCATAGCACTAGGCCAAAATTCTTCATGATCCCTCTTTAAATAAACACGTATGGTCCTAAATATATGGCCCATTCGCGACCAGGGACCATTGCCATCTATTTCAGTACCTTCTCGTTTTTAGTTTACTCATTCTATCTGTCGGGTTGACCTGGGATGCGCGGTAACTGTTCCCGTTCAATCGGCTTCATCCGTGACGAAGTTACATCCCTCACTGTTCCATGGTGCCGGTGCATTTCGAGGACTACAGGGGCATTGTCCTTCGATGCGCTAATTTCGAGCGTGGAAGGATCTTTCTTTTTGACCTGCACGTTGGTGTAGCCCTGCATCTCAAGCCGTTGCTTCGCCACCTCCTCGGAAATCAACCCGACGGTATCCCGCACCTGTCCATCAGGATGAGGGTGGAGGGCCGAATCCTCCGCAGCAGCGATTCCTATGTTGACAAAGAGATACATGATGAACACCGCAGCTACATGCATCATAAAGAGCCTCATTAGATGAGATGGCTATAGGTTGAGCGATTTCACATGCCGTTATGGCATGACTACCCGATTGGACGCTTCTCGGTTATCAGCCCACGCTTGAGTACGAGTCGGTGGCGCCACACAGACATGATCTCCTCGGAACGCCTCACGCCAGACAAACCCTTGTAGACAAGTGTCAGGACCAAAAGGGCCACCTGCCGGATTGCGACGAGCCGCCGCTTGCGTGTTATCCTGTCGGGTCTGCTCACGAATATCACCCGTGACGCACATGTAGTCGCGTGAGTCTGCTTCTCGCCACACGTATCCCTGTCTACAGGTATTCGGACCATAGGCAATGCGCGCGGGATTATTCCGAGACGCGGCGGTCGCATTCTCCTCACCTGTTCGTGTTCTGACATCTCCCGTCACACACACATGATCACCAGGGAACGCTTCGCGCCAGACAAATCCCTGTCTGCAGGTGTCGGGACCAAAGGGGCCGCCTCCTGGATTTCGCCGCGCGGCCGCTTGCGCATTATCCTGCCGAGTTGCCTCGCGAATCTGTCCTGAAACACACACGTGATCCTGGGGACTCGCTTCGCGCCAGACATATCCCTGCGGACACCGGTCGACCATCTCGCTCGAAACAGTGACAATGGCCTGCCCATTCGCGGACTCAATCCGATCGATGCGAATGGACACGCCGTTGGCTTGCAAGGCGGTGATAGGATTCCTCGCCCCCGTCCGTTCGCGAAGGAGAAAACTCGTGTATGAGCCATCGCCGAGTCGACGAGATTCATGAATGAGCACGATGTCACCAGCAAACCCATTGTCCCATCCCTGCTTCCGTCGAAACTCGACGGTGTAATACCTGAAGAGATCTCCAGGATCGAAGGGGATGCGAATTAACTGTGTGCCATTCGAAACCGCAGGATCAAGAGCTTTAAGTGTGATGGATCTCGAGCTAATGCCATCCGCGCCGAACATCATGATGCTCTCACGGGCCAGCCATCCCATTCGATCCACATTAAACCCGTTGAAACCTGGACCGCCAAAGCCGAATTCCGCTTGTCCCATTCGTGGTTATGTTGTACTTGCCGCCTCCAATACCCACAACATCAATGGAACGAGAGATATGGATATCATCAGAAAAATAGCCTAACCCAGTCGGAACCTGGATAACGGTTGAGCTGTTGTTGTTATCGATGCTAGCGAGCATTGCTTGAAAACCTGGTAAATCATCGTCAACACCGTTCCACGGACAACCGTAATCGCGAGGATCTATCGCAGAAATACGATCCGACGTAGCCATGATCTCCTCCCCCATCAAGACCTAGAGAGCATCACAAAGACGGACTGGCAGCGATTAGAAGCGCGGCAACCGGCTAGCCCAACTTTCCATGCTTTTTTATACCCCGAAAGGGAGTGGGGCAAAGCGTGAGTCCGCTCTTGACTGAACGGATGTGACTCTCGTGCTTTCGTTGGCTCGTTCAAGAGTCGAGGTCCACTCGGGACAGGTTGTTGACAGGCGGTTGCGGAGAGCACAGCAACCCCCACAACCAGAGCCGATAGTGCGAGTGGCCGTTTGTTCGTTTAGACATATTCAGTTGATCACTACGGTGCTGACGTGCAAGTGATTGGATGTGAATTCAGACTGATTCAGACATCCCTTTTACACGCCCCATCGAACCGCTGACGGATCTTAATGTAAGAGAAAAGCCAGATCTGGCGAGCCTCCAATTCCCGTTTAAACGCTCGACTCCTGTCATGACCCGATTCGCACGACCTTTCCTATCGAGGGAACGCCGGAGGTGTTGACCAGGAAGAGTAAATAGTCACCCGGCGGTGCGATCGTGCCGTTCGCAGGAGCATGTACGTGAAGCGTACCCGGTGCAGCCCTATCGAAAGACAGGGGCACGAAAAGCTGGTTTTGGTTATAGGCATGTGTCGCAGCCCCAAGCCGAACAAGGCTTATCTTAGAGATGGTCATCGAATCTGGAGAGGTTACAGAAAACGACTGGCTATACTTCAGGGCTGCAGGTGCATCGGTTACGGCCGGTCGAGGTCCGCGGAACAGATACGGCGGAGAATACAGATCCGCATTCGGATGATCCGGTACTCCCCCGCCGCCTCCGCCTTGTCCGCCGCCAGCCACCAGTACACGTCCATCCGGAAGCAACAGTGCATTGGAGTGGTAGGTCCTCGGAGTCGGAGAAGGATTGACCTCAGTCCAGAGACCGGTATCTGGATTCCAGATTTCGGTCGAGAGGGTGGCTACGCTTTCCCATAGACTGCTGGGTTCGCCTCCTCCTTGGGTGCCGTTGGTCACTAACACCTGCCCGTCTGGAAGGATCGTAGCCGTGGCATGCTGTCTACGGACGTGCATGGAACCTGTGGGTTTCCAAACCGGCGCTGAACTGTTGAGGTCTATGGTTTCCGCTGAAGCCAGCGGTGGCTCCGTGGCATTCGCGGTTCCGCCACCGAGTACCAGAATTTTCCCGGGAGCATACATCACTGCCGAGCCATACTCTCGAACTTGAGAACGTGGGGGGCCTTCTATCAGACTGGGAGTAGGTCCTAGCTTGATCCAATAAGAGCGAGGAGAAGCACTCGCCACAAACACTTGACCGTTTGGCGCATTGAACGCCCATGGGTAGTAGATAAACCAGCCATTGGTAATGCTGGATGTCTGCGGTATATCAAGCTCATTCCAGCCAAACTGTCCACTCGCCTGGTACGTGCGTGAGATGGTGGGGTCGGGATCATTGACGATGTAGACATCACCCGAGCCGCTTACCTGAGGGGCCAACGCAATCTCGTGAACGCTAAGTTCGCTTTCGCCGACTGGGTGTTGAGCGAAATCAGGGTAAGTCCCATCAGCTTGTTCTTCAGTCCGCCATAAACGGTTTTGGCTCCCCTGGCGAAGACCGACCATATAGACGAACAGTCGGCCATTGGCTCCGCGCGCCACGGCGATTGCCGTGGCACGATTCGCAGCACTCCCTACAGGTCCGAAGGCAAAGTCTGGAAATGTTCCGTCGGACCGTTCGCGCGAATGCCACACGCGCCCGTCCATTCCAATCATGAAGAGTTCGATCGAATTATCAGATCGCAGCACTGCCGTGATTCGCTGCGCCAGATTGCTCTTGCTGGCGACAGGCTGATTTGCAAAATCGGGGAAATGGCCATCAGGTGCCTGATCGCTCCGCCACAAATGGTTATCCATTCCCACCATGAACGCGATCTGCTGGCCGGAAGGCTTTCGAACGACGGCTAAATCGAGGGCGCGATTGGAGTCGCTCCCCACAGGCGCTTGAGCGAAATCGGGCCAACTCCCATCAGGCCTCGCCACCGCATGCCACAGCCGGTGGTCCAGACCCACCATGTAAACGTCCAGGCCATTTTGAGGGAGACTCACGGCGGATACGCGCAGGGCTCGGTTAGCAGCACTTCCCACTGGTTGGTTGGCGAAATCCGGAAACGTTCCGTTGGGCTGTTCCTGGCTTCGCCACAGGCGTCCATCCAGGCCCAACATCACAAGATCCGAGGCACCGCCGGATGCTCGTACGGCCACGATTTGCTGTGCTTTATTGCTGGGGCTTGCAATGGGCCGGAATCCAGTCCAGCCACCGCGCTCCCAAATCTCCACCGATCGATTCGGAGTTCCATCCGCATGGGTGTTGTCGTAGGATCCGCCAATCGCGAGCATTGAACCGTTGGGCAGTGGCATGAGAGTCGCGTACCATCTCTCCACGTTCATATCTGCAACTTGAGACCATGTTTGTGTCTTTGGATCGAAAACATTGACGTCAACCGTTCCCTGATCGGCGCCGGTGGCCGCTTTATCGTGGCCGCCAATGACCATGACACGGCCATCCGGAAGTAATGCGTGTCCAGCACAAAAAAGGTTTGTGAAATGGTTCGGAACCGTTACGAAGCGTCCCGAAGAACCCACAGACGCGTTAGGATCCCAGACATGGGCATGAGGCGTTCCCGCCCAGGTAGGGCCCGTCGGAATGTCTTGTCCGGTTGAGTTATAACGGGGCCACATCAGGACCTTTCCGGTGGGCAAGAGAGCCAAATGGACGGCCACCATTTTGTGACTACTCGTCCAGTCAGGAATGGCTTGCCACATACCGCCACTATCGGCGTTACTGTCCAGACCGTAGACCGAGTGGAGCAATATGCTCAATAGTATAACGACAAGTTTCTTTTTTGCTCTCACCATCGCTTATAAACCCTCCTAGAGCCCAGAGGCAGCAGTATCAATAATAATTGTTCCAACAGCCGGCAGCATGAGGCTGCCATTCATGGCGTCCACTATTGACAACCGAGGTCACAGCCCCCTCTCGGTCAGTACGCATGCCGCGAATCATCATAAAGTCACTTTAGTGCCACTCGGTTTCAACTTCTACATGCTGGAGGCCAAGCCCGAACATCTCATTGGAGACCGGGCCTATGACAGTGACGGCCTCGATGACGACCTCAAACAGGACGGCATCAACATGATGGCGCCCCATCGCTCAACCCGGAAACTGAAGACCCAAGACGGTCGCCACGTACGTCGAGACGAACGGCGCTGGCTCATCGAACGCTTCTTTGCCTGGCTCCAATGGAAGCGGCGCTTGCTTATTCGCTGGGAATACGACGCCACCAACTTCCTCGGGTTTATGCAACTCGCCTGCATCACGGTGCTTCTCAAACAATTTTGAGATTGGTTCTAGATGTTTAGTCCCACGATGTAGTGGAGTACAGTATCACCACTTACAACGAGAGGGACTATGGGACAACTACTTCACAGCTGCGCCCGGACGACAGCGTCGGTGCGTCACGCGATACAACAGAGTCAAGCGAGCCTGAGCCAGCTGGCCGCACGCTATGGGATCAACCCCAAGACGGTGGCCAAGTGGAAGAAGCGCACCCATCTCACCGATGCTCCCATGGGACCGAAGGAGAAGCGGTCGACAGTCTTGACCACATCCGAAGAAGCCGTCTGCGTGGCATTCCGCCGAAAGACGCTGCTGTCGTTGGATGACTGTCTCTACAGTCTGCAACCGAGCCTTCCGCATCTGACACGGTCGGCCTTACATCGGTGCTATCAGCGTCATGGCATCAGCCGCTTGCCGAATACTCAAACAGATACCCGCACAAAGCCGTTCAGGAGGTACGCGATCGGATACTTTCACCTCGACATCGCCGAGGTGCGTACGGAAGAAGGCAAACTCTACCTGGTCGTCGCCATCGACCGCACCTCAAAGTTTGCTTATGCCGAGTTGCATGCACACGCTGATCGCATGGTGGCCATCGCCTTCCTTCAAGCCCTGATCAACGCCGTTCCCTATAAGATCCACACGATCCTGACGGACAACGGCGGTCAGTTCTGTCATGCCCCCCGCTATCGCACTGGCCCGACCGCCCTGTTGTCCCCGCATCTCTTTGATCGCCTCTGCCGCAAACATGCGATTGAACATCGCCTCACCAAGCCCAACCATCCTTGGACCAACGGACAAGTCGAACGCATGAATCGAACGCTGAAGGACGCCACGGTGAAACGCTATCACTATCAGTCCCACGACCAGTTGAAGCAACACCTCCACGCGTTTCTGATGGCGTATAATTTCGCGAAGCGCCTCAAGACCCTACGTGGTCTGACCCCGTACGAATATGTCTGCCAAATTTGGACGGGTGAGCCGCAGCGCTTTCATATCAATCCAACCCATCACACCGTGGGACTAAACATCTAGACCCATCTGTCACCCTCCAAGGACAATACAACTTAAGGACCAATGCCTTGGTAATATTAGACCTAACGGCGAGAAGCCATGGCCGAGATAAATGACTAATGGATCCAAGTGGCCCCTCACTTTATCAGTGCTGGGTCATCACACATACGGTTGGGTTTGTGAACATCCATGAGATCCAATATACAAGCGCCGGGGTAGGCCGGATTAGTTATGGAGATGAATCCATCATGGCCGCTAGCTACAACAGGCCCACTGGCAAACGGCCATTGACCGGTATCTGCCTCCGGTTGAGACTGGGTACCCCTCATCTTCCAGCCTGATGAGCTATTGTCTACAATTGGATACTGAGTGTATGGCCTCCCAAACTTAAAGGTTACAGTACCCGATCCACTGCCACGAGCATACTGAACATCCACTCTTCCCGGGGAAGGGCAGACAGGGCGATGCTCTATCGTATCTGTACAAACCTCATTGTCGAGGTGGATCTCTCCTGGTCCATTCGGATTGAGGCGCTTCACTGACTGCTTGAAGGAGTCAAAGTTCATAAAAGTTGGACTAAGGCGCAAGGGATCAACCACCTCGAAGAAACCAACTGGCCCCGGCCAATTTGGGAATGTCTTTTTCCACATTGCGATGTATAAATCCGATGTGAGACCGGATAGTTGGATGTACCACACGGTCCACTGATCCTCGTCCCCTCGTTCAAAATCGCTACGAGCACAAGGCCGATTCGATAGGTCTGGAAGGCAAAGAGCCTCAAGAAAACCCGACTTGCCGGGAACTAACTCATTGAGGGGGGGAACAATCGGATTTTCACCACATGCAACACCGCGCCCGACACACAAGTGATTCGCCGTATGCTTATGGCCCTCGAACCCATCAAAGCGAATCATCTGCGTGCGGTCGGCTCGGACTAGACTAGGATCATGAGGCATCAGGACGGTCGGAACCGAGTATCCATAGTCTGAGTCAACGTTTCCACTGTTAATGTCTAGATTTGGAATCGGATTCCACCATGGTGTGTGAGTATGTAGTTGCAATCCAGACGCCAAAGGTATACCGCCAGCAGCGGTCATATAGCTGCTCGTATTGTCATAAATTTCGATACCGCCTGGCGAGTTATGGAAATCGTTGGGGCCTCCACTGAACATCTGAACGGTGGTCTGATGCTCCTTATTCATGGCAAGATCGAGGATCATAGGCGGCACGCGGTAGCTGCCAATCGCTTGACGCACAACGCCATTACAGTCCCGCGGCGCACGACGATAATCTTGCCGAGGCTCCAATGAATTCTCCATTGTTCGGAAGGCGTCCAACTTGCCAGAGTACAATATGAAACGACACATTTGCTCATCCAAACCACCGTCGTCGAAAAAACCATCTTTTTCGTGATCGGCTCGACGCCGAAAGGGAGCTTCGCGGCGAAGCAAGCTAGATGAAACGGCAAACTTCGCGGACGAAAAATCGAGCACCATCCGTGCTGCAGTCCGGATATCATCTTCGGCAGCGAACTCTGCAAGATTTTGAATGGCATCGAGGGATAACCGACTGTATGGTTTTGAGTTGTACTCCTGAAAGTCATGTTTGAGGATGCTTTGGAGGCGAGTCATCCACCAATCGTGAAGGCCATTGGACTTGTTGTCATAATCCGACATTTCCGGCTGCGTCTTCCGTAAGAGCTGATTGACCAAGTAGCGCGTCGACTCCATCATGTGAATGTGATTTTCTGTTTCATCGATGCTGAGCTCAAGCGTATCGAAAAACGGTTCGAGTCCTAAGAGAAAGCCGAGCTCCACTCTCCAATTCGCTAAAAGCTGAATATCCTGCGGATCGATTCGGTATCTACTTAAGCACCAGCCACATCCACCCTTGAGCTCGCTCAGAGTCTCCATCACGTGCTGCCTCGCCTCGGCATCGAGCAGATCCCAATACAGAAAGGGGATCACGATCAGGTCTTTCAGCGCGATATCCAGATCACCCCAACGACGGTGCTCAAGATCTGTAAGCCTATTCCCAGGTGGCACATCCGATCCCAAAAGTTGGCCATTCTTCGCCACCGTTTTCAGTAGCGCGTTGACGTCCTTAACTCGTGTCTTCCACTCGTCGAGATTCTCACCGGCTTGCCCTTGACACGAACCCTTGTAGGCAAGTTTTGCAACAATGGCGGTTGAGAAATCCTCTCCCTTTATTATGCTGGGATCGTCCTGCCGTTGATTGAACTTCATTTTCGCTGGATCTGTGGTGCAGGCAAGATACGCTAAAAACCGTTGCGCCCGCACATCGAAGCTCCTCAGTGCCCATGCTACAGTCGGCTCAAGAAATGCCCTTTTCCCACCTGCATCGATGGGAATCTTCGCCGAAGGAATGGGGATGGACGGATCCTTCCATTCTCTATAGTCGATCCTAGGAAATAGCTCCTGCGGCGGAAATGATAAATCATATGGAAACACAATTGGATTGGACCACCCCTGGTCACATCGCGGCCGAGCGCTTAGAGTCCCATCCTTTATTTTGCAGCCCACGACTACAATGCGGAGGTTGCCTTTCTTGTTAGGAAGCGGGATAAACCAGTCGCCCTTAATATCTGACCAGGAAACCGTTACTTCACACGATTTCTTGTAGTCATCATACTTATCCTGGCAATCGCGTTTATCCACCTCCCCCCATCGGACGTAGAATTCATCATAAGAAAACGGCAAAGTATTGCCCCATTGGAAGTACACATAGCCACCCTGCTGGTACGCGACCTGAGTGAAGCCATCTGAAAGATCCTCAGTTTTAGGAGACCAGGCGATCTGTCCCTGTTCGAATTCGGCAAGTCGCCCCTTGTAACCCGCAATATCCTGTTCATTGTTCACGGGGCAACCGAGGACGCCATCACTTCCGCCGAGACTGCTCCATTTCTCAAGAATGAATCCGGTCACAACATGCGGAGCGCATATCCGACGATTGACGCGAATGGTATCCGTTCCTAGTCCGAAGAGAGACCCTGCAAAGCCCGGGGCATAGGTGATATGACCAACATGATCGAGATTCAACTCGAATGTGGCATGATCGGTGCCTGATCGGAACAGATAGGCTCCACGAACTGGCACCAACGTGAGCGGACGAACCTCCGCGGACGACATCATCTGATTTAGCCCAAAGACGTTCGGCACGAGAAAGCCCGCATTCCCTAAGGCCCGCGCATCAAGTTTAATCGTGTGGCCTCGCACCACCAGCGTATCTGTTCGCCGGCCCGACAAAAAGGAATCGAAAGCCGGATCGTAGGTAATCCGTCCCGCTTGATCGATCCCCCAGCTAAAGTCAGCTAAGAGCCCGGCTCCCACCTGAAACACATACGCATTGAGCGGCACCAACGTGAGGGAGCGCACTTCCGTGGAGGGCATCATCTGATCCGCTAACCCAAAAGCGTTCGGCACGAGAAAGCCGGTACTCGATAAGGCCCGCGCATCAAGTTTAATCGTGTGGCCTCGCACCACCAGCGTATCTGTTCCCCGGCCCGACAAAAAGGAATCGAAAGCCGGATCGTAGGTAATCCGTCCCGCTTGATCGATCCCCCAGCTAAAGTTGCCCACAGCTCCGGACCCCACCTGAAACACATACGCATTGAACGGCACCAATGTGAGGGAGCGCACTTCCGTGGAGGGCATCATCTGATCCGCTAACCCAAAAGCGTTCGGCACGAGAAAGCCGGTACTCGATAAAGCCCGCGCATCAAGTTTGATCGTGTGCCCCCGCACCACCAGCGTGTCCGTGCCACGGCCAGTCAAAAACGAGCTACACGCCCCCTCAAAATCGATGCGCCCTTCGGCAGTTACGCTGAAGGAACACGCCATGACACTCCCCGAACCGGGTTGGAGAGAATACGCACCAGGGGTCAAGTCAAGTTGCTGAACCGTGGTACCATCCAGTAAGCCAGTTTTCCCTACGATCAAGAAACCGGTGCTACTCAGCGTTCTGGCATCAATGTGTATGGTGAAGGCTGCTACGTGTTGCGTAGTCAGCAGCAAAACCAGCGCAATGAGCATGGCCTGAACTCTGGTTCTCACAGTGCACCACATTCGATGTCCCTCCCCGAAGTCGTCTTGGCTTAGTGACTAGCGAGAAATAATATCCTTAATAATATTGATGGATGATCCTTCTGCATCAGGTGTCAAATATTACATAAAAGGCTAAACTTAATATCCATGTTCGCCTGCACAAGGATGATTGCAAGCAGCCTTGTGGATTGCATGCGGTAGCTGTTAACACTGATCGAGTCAAGACGACAATCGGGAGCGTTCCCGCTGTCGTCACGTTGAACCGTGACGGTTTGCAATGAGCCTCCATTGATTCCGCACCGGTCTAAGCGGGGCTGATAGAAGCGCGCATGGGATGAGTCCCATATCGCGACATGAGTGCCCAAGAAGTCGTAGGCAGTACTCATTATTACTGAAAATTAGTCAACTCAAAATCGAGATAGAATCGATCTTCGGAGCCATGGAAGATACTGACATCTACTACATATTCGTAACCCGGTAGGAAGTCGCCAGCCAACTCCAGTTTTCCTTTGTCCGAGAACTGCCAGAGCTTCCAAGGTGTGACAGCGGATACGCTGGGCAGCTCGATTGCGCGAGCTGATTGCGAATAGTCGGCGATCCAAATCTTGCACTGCTCTTGATTTAATCGCGCAAAGAGTTGTTGTTCTTGTATTCCTCGCGCCCGTCACCATGCGCTCGCGGTATACAATAAGGGCGTGCGTCCTGTCGCTTCCTTCACGATCCGTAACCAAGTCATGGTCTTTTCAATGATTGCGATCTGGCTTCCCAGTCGTGTCTTGTCTTTTGTGGTCACGTGGTGAATCGTCATGACATCGTTAGGCCCCACAAGAGTCCGTCAGGTGGTGTAGGAGGCGACGGAACTCCTACACAGAGTTCTTTGCCTACCATAACCCCACCGGCTTCTGGTCACGCCTTAGTGCCAGCCATCTTTGTTAGTCCCGACATGAGGGCTTTTGCATGGCCACTTCAGTCACCATTAAGGAAGATGCGCTGCGAGCCATGCCTCAATGAGGGCGTTTCGGTCGCTGGTCCACGCTGTTTGGTACGCCTGGCGGACGGTCGTGAGCCATTCTAAGCCGTTCACCTGTGCGGTCGGATTGGCTTGCAGAAACTCCGCCCGTGTGACACCGATTATCCTAGCGAATCCCGCCTGGCTCGCCGTCCGAAGCGGCTGGGCTGTAATCGCTGCCTCCAGTTCTTCGGATGACAAGGGCTCGGTTGCCCGGTGCTTCACCCCGGTCAGAACCGTGGTCACTCCGTCTCGAAATCCGTAGGCTTCGTTTATGCCGTCCGCAGGTAGAAGGTCTTCATACACAATACCTGCGATCGGAAATTGACCGCCTGATTGCCTCAGTACTTGCCACATAACCCAGTGCGCACATGTGGCGAGGGGATGTGTAGGGTCGACAAACTGACAGGCATTGACGACCCATGTACTAAGTTTGAGTGGAGACGGGTTGAGCATGACGACCAAGCCGATCTTGGCAACCCCCGTCTTCTTATCTGTAACAGGATAGCGACAACGTTGGGTTGGCAGATCCGGCCAGCCAGGGAGGCTCACTGGTTCGCATACGCCTTCCAGGTATCGAGCCGCCTGGAGCCGTTTTGCATAGTGAGCAGCGAGTGCGGCGACATCGTCGTCCGCAGCCTGCGCACTGCCGTATCCCACGACAAGCAGGACGGTAAGCAGATAGTGCGGCATGCGATCTGTCCACATCATCGATTCCACTAAGGCGCGCGTCGATTGAGCAGAGCGGTTCAAGAGACGTCCCAGCACACGACCCATCTAGTGTGTCGTGGATTCGCCAGGGCTCGTGGCTCGTCTTGCTTTTCCGGCGAGCTCCTTTGATGGCCAGCCTCCTCATCTGCGACAAGGGTGGTGCGGGTTTCTGGGCGGAGGCTCACATCACACCACACGCAGGACCTTATAACGGATTCTGAGACAAGCAAGATAGATCTAGTTGGCCCTAGAGTCACTAGGGCCCTATACTATTTTGGCGGGTGCGCGGCGGGGAGCCAGCTCCGCTAAGCTGCTTCTCGTCACGAGAGGATATCCGCCGTTGTTTCTTCTTGTCTCCATCCTCGTGAGGCATGCTACCATTCAATCGTTCGAGGGCAAACGGTCCAGCTAGCTATCCAACTGCTTACATTTCCTTGCGCAGGTGTTTCCCTCCCCCCTCCCTCCCCTCAAGCTGCCATATTGGTTTCACCAGAAACTGGGATGACGAAGTGGACTAGTGGCGACATTGAAAGGCTGACATTCCGATTGGAGTTTTGAATCCGTTCCTGTCAAACACTCCACTCACATCCAGAGGGGGCGCCGCAAATTCGGACAGTTAAGTGGGAGCCTGGCTTCACCCACCCCGTCGAGGGGTGGTTCAGGAAAGGAGCGAGGCTATGAAACGGACGAGACGGAATCACGGGGCGACCTTCAAGGCTCAGGTGGCGTTCGCTGCAATCAAACGCGATAAGACGGTGGTCGAGTTGGCCGAGCAGTTCGGGGTCCACCCACCCGGATCGCGGATTGGAAGCAGCAACTGCTGGCCCGAGCCGCGGACGTCTTTGGTGGTGCAACGCCCTCCACCGATGCGCCGGATCTGAAGACCCTCCACGCGAAGATCGGGCAGCTCACGCTGGAGAATGATTGTTTAGAACGCGCGCTCACCAAGGCGGGCGCGCTGAGCGCAAAACGATGATCGATCGCACGCATCCATTGCCGGTCGGGCGACAATGCCAGCTGCTGCAGCTGGCCCGGTCGATGATCTCCTACCAGCCAAGGCCGGGTCTCTGACACAACACTGGCGCTCATGCGCCGGATTGATGAGTTGCACGTGCAGTATCCCTTTGCCGGCGCCCGCATGCAGCGGGAATTGTTACGGCAGGAGGGCCATGCCATTGGACGGCGGAAGGGGGTCACGCTGATGCGGCGGATGGGCCTCACGGCGATCTATCGGAAGCCGAGGACCAGCCAGCAGCATCCTGCCCATCAGATTTTTCCCTATCTGTTGCGTCCGCTGACGCTCACCCGGCCGAATCATTGTGGGCGGCCGATATCACCTACATCCCGATGCGGCGCGGGTTTGTGTATCTCTGTGCGATCCTCGATTGGGCGAGTCGCCGGGTGCAGGCGTGGCGGTTGTCCAATACGTTGACGACGGACTTCTGCGTGGAGGCCGTGCAAGAGGCGATCAGCCGGTATGGCCCTCCGGAGATCTTCAACACCGATCAAGGCTGTCAGTTTACCAGCCAGGAGTTTACGGGACTCCTGCAGACTCACGGCATTCAGATCAGTATGGATGGGACTGGGCGGTGGCGGGACAATGTCTTCGTCGAACGGTTGTGGAGGAGTCTCAAATATGAAGAGGTCTATCTGCATGCCTACGAGACCGTCCGCGACGCGCACCAAGGGGTCGGCCACTCTCTGACCTTCTATAATCAGCTCAGACCGCATCGCACGCTTGACGGACGCCCGATCGCGTGTATTGGGAGCACGTGCCTGCACGGCCCATATCAAAGAAAACAGGGTGTGGGTGAGAACGCACGAAGGAAAGAAATTGTGGCTTGTGTCTATCGGGGCCTGTAGCCTTGCACTCTTATGCATCCCGCCAACGACCACGGATCACGCTGGGTCACCGCGCCCTCCAGCAGCTTCTGCACCTCTTCCACATACATCTCCGTGGTCGCATAGTGGTGATGCCGCATCATTTTCTGCACTCGCGTCGGATTCACATCGTTGAGGAGCGCAAAGGTCGAGGTCGAATGCCGCAGACTATGGACGACGATGCCCGGCTTCTTTACGCCGGCGAGGAGCAGCCCTTCCGTTATGATCCGGTGAATCACCCGGGTCGAGAGCCTCTACCGGGCTGGCGTGACCACGTTGCCGCCGCGATCATGACAGGCCGTCGTGGCAAAGAGCGAATCACTTCCCTCCAGTGGACCCGGCCGTAGCAGGTCCGTCAGCGCCGAAGTAATTGAACTTCGAGCGGCTGGACGGTCACCGAAAGCACGCGTGCAGGGCCGTTCGTGACGCCGCCCTCCGGTTCCGTAATGGACACCGTGCCCGCTCCGGCAAGTCGCAAGGGCCCGGGAAGTGTGGGATTGCTGAGATTGCTGTAGAGTACACGAAAGGTGTCGGCGACCGCGTTCAGCATGGCATCGACAATCACTTCGCCCGTGAAGGTGTACTCCTCCGAGGTATTCGCCACCACCAGGACTTCCTGGGCATTTAAGATTCGGGAGAACGCCATGACCCCGGGCACCACCGTCGAGACGCCGAAATCGTGCCGGTTCCCGGAGATGGGGCGGAAGTACTGGCGTCCATACCGCAAGGCGGGCTGCGCCGCCCGAACGGACGCAATCTGCTGCAATGCGAGGTAGAACGGATGACTTGCGTCGAACGCATGGGGTGTTCCCCAGAGCGCCTCCCGGACGGCCGCGTCTCGGTTCCCCATGCCGTGCAATCCCTGCTCGGTCCCGTAATAGACACAAGGAATCCCTTGCAGACCAAAAAGGACCGCCAGAGCCGACGTCAGTTGTCCATCAAACCGGTGAGGATGGTCGGC
Organism: Nitrospira sp. LK70; assembly: GCA_011090425.1. Taxonomy (GTDB): domain Bacteria; phylum Nitrospirota; class Nitrospiria; order Nitrospirales; family Nitrospiraceae; genus Nitrospira_D. The sequence continues at coordinate 90,868 of PHGD01000002.1, forward strand.
GTCGGCGAAAAAGAACCGCTGGGTGCGGTCGTGATTGTCGAGGAACGTCACGAAAAAGCCGCTGGCCTCTCCATGCGTGGTAATGACGGTGCGCTCTTCGTGTTTGCGCGCCTGATACATGTCGGCCAGCAGCGAAGGAGGGCCGGACGACTCCGGAGTGGGATGCTTTATAATGCGTCCCAAATGGCCCTCGAGGGGAAAATCGAGGGCGGCGTCGATGCCGATCGTGTCCGCATTAGGCGCGAGCGTATCTCGGCCAATGAACCGGCGCAAATCGCCTTCCGCGACCGTGATTTCTCCGAACGTGAAGATGTTTTCCTTCCCAATCGACAGCCCAAACTCGCGCATCGACGCGCAGAAGGTATGGCCGAACGTCGCGTTGGGGATCTTAAAGGTGTCTACACGAAAGCCATCGCAATCAAACTTCGCCATCACGTATTGGTAGGCGCGGATGAGGGTGTCCTCGACAGCGGGATTCTCGCTGACAAGCTGCTTGAGTGAGGCAAAGTCGCCAAACGCACCGGGTAGGTCCGCCGCCAACCCCAGACTCCGGAACCGGTCGTTACCCTGCAGTTCCGAGGGCCAGACGGCCGCGTCAGGATGGATCGGCCTGGCCGCGGTGGCGAAATCGGAAAACGCCGGATTCCCCGCCTGATCGTGCCACCGGATCTGATATCTTTCCGATTGAAAGGGCGCTGCCGGTGCATTGTCATTCCCGTCGATGACATACCCAAAAACATTTCCCGCATGATTGAGGACGATGTCGAAAATAGCGTACATGCCGCGGGCATGAATTTCGTCGACCAGCGCGACCAATTCGTCGTCCGCCATTGCCGGATTGCTGCGAGCCGCCGCCGGATTCGAGGAAAACCGCGGTTCGGCGTGAAGGAAGTCCTGGATCCCATACCCATGGAACGTGCCCGTCTCATACTGGCAGTTCTTCAGGACAGGAGAAAGCCAGATGGCGCCCACGCCGAGGTCGCGCAGATAGCCGAGTCTCTGCCGCACCCCCTCGAAGGTGCCGCCTTGAAAGTCGTCGAAGGGAGCGTCGAAGGCAATCGGCGGATGCCGACGGGTCGACGCGGGAGGCTGAACCGGATTGTTAAACCGGTCCACCATCAGGAAGTAAATCCAGATGTCGCGCCAGTCTGCTGGCGATGGAAACGGAACGGATATGTGTTGCAGTTGTCCGTCTACGGCAATGGGTTTTGTCCGGCGGGTGCCGGCGGCGTCGAGGATCGCCTGAATTTCAGGCCCAAAGGCGGATTCGGCCATTGGTTTCCTAGCTCTTGTGGTGACTCCGCTGAAATCACACTCGCCGAGGTGATTGTGGGTTCGCCAAGGAGATCACCGTCTTGCGGGTCGTTCTCCCGCCGACGGGAGGCTCCGCATCAGTGCCCAGTTTTGCCGCGTATGGTTTGATTCCGTGATTTTGATTGTTGATCATTGAACGGCGCAGTCAATCAAGTCAAGCTAGATCTGTGTGACCGCTTCCTCCGCCCCCTCCAGCAATTTTTGCACTTCTTCCACATAAATCTCGGTGGTCGCATAGTGCTGATGGCGCATCATCTTCTGGACTCGCGTGGGATTGGCGTCATTGAGCAGCGCAAACGTCGGGGTCGAGTGGCGCAAACTGTGCACCACGATGCCCGGCTTCTTGACCCCAGCCAAGAGCAGCCCTTCCGTGATAATCCGATGAATCGCGCGCGTTGAGAGGGGCAATCCAGCGGGTGTCACCACATTTCCGCCGCGATCGTGGCACGCCGTCGTGGCAAACAGCGGCTCCGATCCCCGCAGCGGTCCCGGTCTCAATGAGAAATACGCCTGCATCCGTTCATGCACTTCCCGCAAGAGCTGCACTGACTCATCCGCCGCGGTACGCCCTTTCCCATGCACCCAGAGTTTCCACCGCTCTCCGGGTACTAATCCCGGATTCCGCAGTTGATGTGAATTGAGGTAGACTCGGCAGCCATATTCCCCTGGTCACACAGGAGGTTGGCATGCGCGTTCGTCCAGCTCCGGCCTCAGCGCTCTACCCGAAGGTCCGCTTTGCGTTTACGGATCATCCGATCACCGTGTGGGCGGGGGTGATTCTGCTCCGACTGTACGTCGAACTCCTGGACCTTCGCAGCGCTCTCACCAGGGTGCTCACGCCGGTGGCCAAGACGTCCCCCCATCAGATTCCCGTCGTGGATGTCTTGCTGGCCTGGTGGTATGGACTGGCGCTGGGCGCCGAACGGTTTGAACATCTGACCCGCTCTCGGCGCGATCCGCTGCTGCCCCGGCTGCTGGGGCTGCCGCGGTTTCCCTCACCCGATACGGTGCGGCGATTCTTCGGGCGGTTCACCTATCGCCACACGACCGAAGTGTCAGAGGCCCTGATGCGGCTGTCGTTGCAGAGCCTACGGCCGACGCTGCTGGGCCATACCCTGGATCTGGATTCCACCGTGTTCTGTCGCTACGGCGAACACGAGGGCAGTCTCATCGGGCACAATCCGATCAAACACGGCCGGCCCTCCCATCATCCGCTGGTCGCGTGGCTCAGCGAGCGCCGGCGACTCTTATGGGCCACCTGCGGGCCGGTCATGCGGGGACCGCCAACGGCGTACGGGAATTTCTGGCTCAAGCGCTCACCATGGTGCCGGCGGGACATCGGATCGGACTGGTGCGTGCCGATGCCGGCTTCTGTGTGACGGCATTTTTCACCGCCTTGGAAGCGCGTGAACTCCCCTACATCATTGTGGCGCGACTCACCCCGCTGGTCCGGAAGCTGGTCATCCACCGCATCCCCGAAATCGAATGGCAGCCCGTCACGCGCGGCATCGCCGTCGCGGACGTGATGGCGACCCTCCCAGCCTGGCGGGGCCAGGCTCGCCGGTTTGTCTGTCTGCGGCAGACATTGACGGAGCGGCCCGCCGCCAGTGGGCGGCGGTTGCTCGAGTGTCCTGGCTACACCTACCGCGTATTCATCACCACCGTGCCCTTTGCCGCTGAATTGGTCACTCGGATGTATGCCGGCCGGGCCGACTGTGAGAACCGCATCAAGGAACTCAAGGAGGACTTGAGTCTCGATACGTTCTGCCTCCAGTCCTTCGACGCAACCGATGCAGCCTTCCGGACCGGCTGCGTACTCTACAATCTATTGATGGGCTTTCGGGAGACCGTGCTGCCCTCGTGTTGGTTTGAACGGCGACTGCGCGCGGTGTGGGATCGGGTCTTTCTGGTTGGGGCCGATCTGATCCCGAATGCCCGACGGCTGCGCGTCCGATTCGCGGTGCCTCCGGAGGAGCGCCCCGAGTTTCTCCAGCGCCTTCGCACGCTCTCCGAGGGGATTCCGATTGCGGCGCAGTTGGAGTGGAAGCTCACCGATGCGAATGAGACGAATCAGGCCGCTGGTCAGACCGCGAATGTCCCGGTGTCGACCGTCCCACCGTCACCCTACACGCCAAGAGCCTCCCCCTAAACAGATCGCTACTGCGGAATCCGGGCTAATTCCTGCAAGTGTGCGATGCGCGCCCGACTCACTTCAATCGTCCGGAGCCCGGTCTTGAGCATGAGATAGGCCATCGCCACATTGCGACGTCCCTGAATGTCTGACTTGCGCGAATCCGTCTCCAGTGCGATGAGCAACCGTTTCGCATCCTCGACCGGTAGATGCCGCCGCGTGTGCGTGCGACTGCAGCTCCAGCCTTTGACAAATTCAGCCGCATTCACGAGCCCCCGGTGATAGCGCCCCAGAAAGATCAGGAAGTGGCGGACAGCCGTCAGATAGCCATTCTTCGTACGGGGATTTTGGAATCGCTGATCCAGATACGCGCGATAGGCCTCGACACAGGCACGATCCAAGTGGCGGAGGTCCGACGGTCTCCCCTGCTCGAGCCACGCGACAAAGGTTCGACTCCGTTTCCGATAGGTGGCGACCGTTCCCGTCGACGCGCTCCGCTGCGTGAGTTGCCGGGTGAATTCCTCGAGGTAGACGCGCAGACCAATGACCGTCGATGAGGAGAGCGCGAGACACACGGGAGGAAATTCGTCCCCTCTCCGTCTGAGCCCGGTCGTGGCCAAGGGAACGAGCGCGGTGGGCTGATTCGGAGATGGATCGTCGGGGTCAGGAATCGCAGGCACTAGATCCATGGGGGCAATGGTTCTCCTAGAACATAACCGACACCGCTAACTCAAGAGGGGTCGCGCACTGCCAGCCGAGGACAGACGCGTACAACATAGAATGGATGCCCTTTCGTTCCGCCCAGGAACACCCGAATGATCCACCGTTTTAGATGGGACGAGAGGCGGGGCTCACAGCTGTAGCCCGCCCGGCCCGTCTTGGCGCTCCCTCTCTCCACATATGTAATGGTGTGGTGACTCTTGACCCCATAGTGGCCATCTCACGATAAGGTACTTTGCTTCGGCCCCACGTTCTTGTACCCCACCCCTCCATTTTTGAATTCTACGGGGGAAAGCCGGGATAACGGAATTTTCTATCAGATGACCGAAATCGACAATACAAACAAAGAGTTAGCCAAGCGTCTCCATATTCTCATCCAATCATGCGCGGCGGTCTGAGTTTCAATACCCGTACCCTGCCTCCCACTCCTCCTATATATGTATAAGGACACAGAACAGGGTTTAAGTGTTACGATGCCTGAGCGGCGATCCCTCGACGCGCTTGCCGTAAGGCCTCCCGGAAGATTGGGTCACCAAGCCACGGCTCCGGGGGTCGCTTCAAATCTAACGTATATTCACCAAAGCGCTTCAGATGCGAGGTCCCATAGGGACTCAGGAACGCGACATCCGCACGGCGTAGCGTCTGTGATTCAGCCTCAAGCTGCTCCAGAGCCCGACTCATATCGATCGTGTTCTGCACAATGACGCACGCGGCAATGAGATCGTTGTATCGTAACCGTTTTTGTTGCTCGTGCGGATCGTTCGCGGCGACGACATCGCCGCCAAAGGACAGCCATTTGGCAAACCCGTTATAGGCTTCAATTTTGTTGGTGTTCGCCGTCACGTCTTGGCGTAACTCCAGCTTCGAGATCCATTTCAAGAGAAAGATGGTCCGCACGGCGCGTCCCAGTTCGTGTGCCGCGAGAAACAGCTTGTTGCGGGGGCCTCCATAGCTGAGTTTCCGCAGCAGTGTCGGGGAACTGATGGTGCCCGCTTGAATGGACAGCGCGACCTGCATCAGTTCCTGCCAGTGCGTTTCAATCAGGGTCCAGTTGACCGCCTCGCCAAAGAGCCGGTCGATGTGTTCGTAGGAGATCGTTTTGTCGGGCCACGAAAAGCTCAGATCCTTCCAATTCCGAATCCGGGGCATCAGCTGAATGCCGAGCAAATGCGTAAACGCGCACACCGTGGCCGATTGGCCTTGTGTATCAGAATAGACGGTGTCGGGCTCCACACTCAGCCCGGCTTTCAACAGGCCTTCGATCACATAGACCGCTTCCCAGATGCCGGGCGGGATAAAATGCCGAAACACCGCGATATAGTTATCGGCCACGTGGCGATAGGCGACCAGCCCCATTTTGCGCGCGCGAAAGTGATAACCGGTGGTGAGATTCTCTTCGTACGCATCATACTGCGTCCCGTCCGCCGCGACCCGCGTCGCATCGCCCCACACCTTGGGCAGTTCCAACCGGAGATAGAGCTCGGTCAGTTCACGCGTCGCGGTCTCCAATTGTTCCACCGTCATGTGTTTGCGATGGACGAGCGACAGCATATGCGGGCTCACCGGGGTCGTAAAATGCCGGGCGGCTTGCGTCGCACCCAGGTTACAGCCCATCGCAAAGAGCGTCTGCAGATACCGTTCTGAGGCCTGCTTGAGTTTCGGCGCCGTGCCAGCGACTGGGCCGAAATGACGCGTGAAGTGCGTCCACTGTTCCAGATTGGTCAACACATCGAGCAGTTTCCGGTACGGTACGCGGCGGTCGAGCCAGCGTTCCAGGGGCCACCGCCGAGGCCGGGATTTCCTTGGCCACGACGCGTTTCAGCACAGGGTGGCCCTCTGCATTGATGGTGACATCATCCTTCAACGTGGGCAGCGCCGCGTCGACCTCGGCCGCGACCCGCGTCAATTCATCTTTGACGGCTTGGACGAGCCCGGTCGCCGTCTCCGGGAGCGCGACCTTGGCACAGTAGGTGGGCAATCGCTGTTGGCACTCCGTCCACGGCAGCAGCTGTTCGCGGTAGTCGGCATACGAGTCACCCCCGACCAGCGCGACGTCCCCTGCCCGGAGACTGGCGGCCAGATGAGTGAACACACAGGCTTCCAACTCTCGTCGCTGGAGCCCGGTCTGTTTCCTAGCGCGTGCCGTAATCAGCCGCCGCCAGCGGGCCGTCGCAAAGGACAAGTCCACGGCCTCCGCGATCGTGTCGTTGTGGTCCTGCTCATGACGTAAGACGATGCGGAGGGCTGCCATCAACGCGTGATCCTGCCAGGTGGGGCGAAAAGTGACCGCGCGGACCAATCGGAAGAGCACCGCGCGATGCGAGCGGAAATGGTTCCAGACCAACGGGAGATAATTACCAGAGCTCCAGGCACGGACATGCGCACACTCTTCGCGCCAGTGCTGCAGTCGGGATCCCAGAGACCGCCGAATGCGGTGGCCCAGCTCCGCATCCGACAGGTCGTCCACCACCATGGCCAACACCGCATCAAATTGTGCGGCCACGGCATGGGTCCGTTGACGCTGACGAACGAGAAAGTGTTCGAGTTCTTCTTGGGCACACTGATGAATGGTCGCCATACGTCGGACGAACATCTCGCCAGGTCGTCACGCACCCGGGCCCGCAGATGCTGAATCATAGTCAAGACCAACGTATACCGCTTCGCGGGAAGGAGGTCTTTCAAATCTCCAGCATCTAACGCCAGAGCGTAATTCGCATAATAGCGCCGCTTGAGGTATGGGATCCCAACAAGGAGTCCATCCACATCGCCGAACCCATCGAGCCATCGACATTGCTCGATGAGGGTATCGAGATGATCGCGCGAGGGACGTTTGGGGACACGCTTGAGGCGGTCGAAGGCGCTGCGGTGCCGATCCAGGTCGGTGTGGAGGAGGTGATCCAGCTGCTTGATTTGCGTCTCATTCAGCCGGCTCTTGATGAGATCGATGAGGTCCGTCTCCCCCTCACTGGCCACGTCCTCGGCAATCTGGACCAAGGTTGAATACGCCGGGAGTTCCACACGACCACGCAACAGTTCGTCGATGATGGCGTTAATGAGATCGACTCGCTGCGTGACCAGTGGTGCGGCGGCCGTCGCCGCGTGCAACGCCATGCGCCGACCCTCGTTGCCATAGAACGGTTTGATACCGAGATAGCGGCGAATCGCGGTTTCTTGCCGATAGCGTGTCGCCACACTCACGGCGAAGGTTCTCGTCGCTCCGAGCCCCATGACCTGCGCGATGTGCTGACCGATCTCTGCAGGAATGTGGTCCAGCTCTGGGAAATAATGTAGCTGCTGAAAACACTTGAGCAAGACGAGCGCGGTATGCCGCAACCGATGTTCGCGCGACATTGCCTGTGCCCACTGCACTTCTTCTGGTGAGGGGGTGTAGTACTGCGCCAGTTCCTGCTGAGAGATCTTCAGCGGAAAGCGCGGATAGGCTGAGCGATCGCTGGTGGCCATAATCTCCTCCCTGCTTCGTGGAGCGGGGAGGATACGGCCCATGAGCTGGAGAGTCTAGGCAGGACAGAAGTAGTGAACAAACCAAGGTAAATCCATCATCTGATCGAAAATTCCGTTATCCCGGCTTCCCCCCAATGAGCTCGTCGCCCATGCGGTAGAGATAAATCGGTATGCGCGCCATATCGATCATCACTCCGATCACCGTTGAGGTCGCAACGAATACGCTGGGCTTAAGATCGAACACCGAAAGGGCTGCGGCTCGTAAGCCGCCTTGGCCTATGTCGTCACAGGCCTCGTCGAGAGCACTTCTCGACCGTCACGGTCACCGTGAAAACTCTACAACTCCTGACCACCGGTGGAATCCCGGCACCGAGTGAGCCTCTTGATGAGGAGGGGTGAAGTCTTAAACTTGCTGGAAAAGTGAGAGGGATGCATCCTTACCGGTTTGAACGTTTGGTCGCGTTCGAATCACATCCAACAAGGAGCATCCCCATGGCAAGAGAATCGAGCAGTGTTGGCACACGCAAGAGGCTGAGAGAGATGTTGGCAGGCGACCCAGGTGCGATCGACACCAGTACGTTTGTGCGACAAGCCGTCCGCTTGATGATCGAAGAAGCGTTAGAGGCCGAAGTCAGTGAGCGCCTGAGCCGGGGCTATCATGAGCGTGGACCGCTGGCGGAGGACTCTGGGGTCCCGCGTGGGTATCGCAACGGTGTGCGGGTGGGGCGATTGAAGAGCGCTGAAGGCGTGATCGAGTTCGGCGTTCCGCAAGTGCGCGGCATTGAGGGCTGGCAATCAGAGATTCGAACGGCGCTGGGGGGCAAGAGCGAGGAACTGGAACGGTTGGCTGTGGAGATGTATGCTCGCGGGCTCTCTATGCGCGATATCGAAGCGGCGTTCACGGCGGTTGATGGCCGCTGCTTGTTGAGCCGGTCAGCTGCCAGCCGTGTCTGTGAGGTGTTGTGGGCCGACTATCAAGAGTTTGCTCGACGGGACCTCTCCGAGATCGACATCGCCTACCTCTTCATCGATGGCGTCGCCGAGCGGCTCCATCTTGGGCAACCCCGTGAGGCGGTGCTGGCGGCCTGGGCGATCACGATGAGCGGGACCAAGGTGCTTTTGGGCCTGCAACCGGGGACCAAGGAAGACACGGCATGCAGCAGCGACTTCTTGCGAGACCTCAAAGCCCGCGGCCTTGCGGACCCCGTGCTCGTCGTCACGGATGGCGCGCCCGGGCTGATTGGTGCGGTAGAAGAATGTCTCCCCCGGGCCCTGCGCCAACGCTGCCTGGCACACAAGCTGAGAAACCTTGAAACGAAGGTGCCTGCCGAACGGTGGCGCGAAGTGAAAGCCATGGCGCTGGCCGCCTATCACGCCTCGAGCCCGAAGACCGCTGAGTTGGCCGCCGAAGAATTTCGACACACGTACGCCAACGAGCTACCCAGCGGCGTGAAATGTTTCGATGATGATTTTGCCGCGTGCATCACGTATTTGCGTCTTCCCGTGGCGCATCGGCGGGCGACCCGAACGACCAACTTACTCGAGCGACTGTTTCTAGAAGAACGCCGCCGCAGCAAGACCATCCCGCATGCGTTTGGCGAACGCGCCGTCTTGAAATTGATGTATGCGGCGCTTCAGCGAGCCAGCTGTACTTGGCAACGGGTAGCGATCACAGACTTCGAGCGGGAACAATTGCTCACGCTCCGTGAAGAATTGGACTGCCAGTTTCATGAGAAATATCGAGTTACGCAACCGGCATCCCGCTCACCAATTTCCAGCAAGCGGGGGACTTGACCGTCTACAATCATTGGTCCTACATGCCGTCTTTGACGGAACAACATCAGCGTATGGAATACTTCACAGCTCCCTTCACGGTGCTGAGACTTCTGACGCGCTCAAGATGTCCCATGAGGCCGCGAAGAAACGAGCGGAGCCGTACACGAAGATAGTGGAAGAGCTTCCAAAGATGCGGCGAGACACTGTCGAACTAGTGAAGAAAGCGGTGGGAGAGCAGCGAAAGACGTATGTCTTGCTCAACAAGCGCAGCGAAGGTAATGCGCCATCGACGATTCAAGCCTTGATGACGGTCTTGCAGGAAGACGAGCTTTGAGGCCGCCCCTTTATGTATTATGGTTCTTCGGTTGGATGTGGCTAATAGGTGCTCAAGCAGTCACCAGGATTGGCATGCTTTCAAACCATTCTGATAAAGATTCAAGTAGCCATTCTGTTTCACTTTTTCTAAGACCTTCTCTGCGCAGCACCTAGGAGTTTCCTTATCAGTCTCTAGGACGAGTTCCGGCGACAACGGTTCTTCGTAGGGATCGGAGATGCCGGTAAAGTTTAAAATTGTCCCTTCCAAGGCCTTCCGATAGAAACCTTTAGTGTCCCTATTGATGAGAACTTCCAGGGGGCACTTGCAATACACCTCAATGAAGTGACCGATCTTCTCTCGAACCTCCTCACGAGCCTCACGGTAAGGAGAGATTGCGGCAACAATGGCAACTATTCCATTTCGCGACAACCGCTGACACACAAAACCAATGCGTTGAATGTTTCGCTCCCGATCTTCTTTTGAGAACCCCAGATCTTTACACAAATTTGTTCGAACAATATCGCCATCCAGAACCTCAACCTTTTGGCCCAATGCACGGAGCTCTAGCTCAACCAACCGTGCGATCGTTGTCTTGCCCGCTCCAGACAAGCCTGTAAACCATATAGTCCCTCCTTGATTCATTGTGTAATCCTTTCTCATGGAACCTACTAAAGGACCTAAATATTAACTTAGCGAATAGTTCTTGCCTAGGGTACTGCCCCTGTTTCCGCAAACAGGTGAGTGAAACGCTGCTGACACCTGTGGCAGCACTCGATGTCATCAAAGAGATCCGTTCCCCCCTTCCGCTCTAGCCCGGATCTCTCGTCGATGCAGAGGCTCCCGATTGAGCAGGCCGAAAAAGCCCGCTGCGTTATCCGCACGAACTGCATTGGGTTCCGTTTCGGTAAGCGGCAATCGCGTTTTCTAGTTGCTCAATATAGTCCTCAAGCCTGATTGGCTTGACCCACCCATAACCATTCTTTTTTGCCCTTTTGTCGATAGATCCCCCCGCCTTTACAGGCGGGGTTCTCTCAGAATTCAAGCTGCGCTTGTCCCGCGTCTTCCTTCCCTTGTCGGGCTATGTACCGCCTGATAATCTCTTCTGTAATCCCCCCGTGGGACACAAAGTACTCCGTTGACCAGATGCCGCCGCGATTCCCCTACACATTATCCAAAAACCGACACTTTTCTCGCAGCCTCCGGCTCGTGTTCTTCTTGATCGTCTCCACTGCAAAACTCACGCTGTACTTCGGTGGGATCACCCTTTGCACATGCACATGATCCTTGTCGATCCCAATCGCCGTGAAGTGCCAGTCAGGATAATACTTCTGGACTTCCCGTAGCTTCATCCGCAAATACGTCGCCACCCCCTCGACCAGGATCTTGCGGCGGTATCTGGTCACCCATACAATGTGGTACTTCGTCTTGTAGACCGTGTGGGCCGCTGTATGCAGTTTCACGCATGCCAGTCTACCGGAAGACGCGGGACCCTGCTCACACCCCCGCCTTTAGAAGCGGGGACCTCCCGCTGGATTAGATTTCCGGCTGCTCACTTCGGTGCTGGTTAATATTCGTCAAAGGTTTCCGCATTTGCCCCGCCGACCCGACGGGGTGCTCGCCGATGCGGGCTTCGGCTATTGTCGCATGAGCTTCCTTAGTCGCATTCGACATGACGGATCTCACAGTGCAAGATGCAGATGAGGTTGATTCATTCTTCTGCCTCTGTCGCAATTCAACAAAAGCTCTTCCGCGCCACGGCCTAGCTACGGAGAGTGATTGAGGAATTACTAACAAACCAGAGCTGGTTTGTGATGAACTCCGTAAATAGCTGCGGCATCGTTTTTGATCGTGGGTCACTAACACTCGGCTGTCCATCGCTGCTCTGGACAATACGTACAAATCTGACAAGCCCGGGAACCCTGCCGCCGTGGCGGTCTGGAAATCTACAGTGGGTTCGCGGCGAATTGACGGTCTCAAGCCACGAGCTTCGACTCAATCGCTCAGAGTGCTGCCTACCGATGTGTGCCCTCGGATGCTGGACTTCCTTGAGGTGGCTGTGCATGGCTCCAAGTAGCGGTCTTGCGGCAATGCGCTACGGGCAATGGATGTCGCTGACGGGTCGGCCCGCCACGAGGGACTGGCTTGACCCAGTTCCGATCGCCGCCTCCTCGTACCTCTTGACATCCGCGGTGGAAGCTCTCGACGCGCTGCGGGCAGAATGGGAGAATCAGGTGGTCCGCAGGACCGGAATGATGCGCCTGGCGTTCCCCCCATAGACGTCGGAGAGGACTTCGGCTGGAAGGTCGATGCCCGAAATGGTCCAACGCACGCTGCCTGGCGAGTTGGTCCCGGTGCAGGAGAAGCATTCGTCGTCGGTCTCGAAGAACCGAAAGTGCCGAGCGTAGGCGTCACTTGCCGGAGGCGAGGCATCAGTGCCGAACAGGACCCGCCTCGGATAGGCGAGGACCAACCGTCTGGTCGCCCGTGGCTGTCGACCGAGATCGGCTAAGCGGGCCGCCACATCGACGTAGAAGTTGGGATAGGCGTTCAATAGCCGGGACACCCAGGCCAGATGTTCGGCGTTGCCGCCGACGTGGGCGCCGATGAAGGTGACCTTCGGATTCGTGGCAACGAGCCGTTCGAGTGCGTCGAGCAATTTCGCGAACCGTGGGAATCGGGGATCGGCAAAGTGCCATTCAGGGTGGACGAGCAACTCCTCCAGTCGCTCGTTGTGCTCAGTGAGCGGCTCGAAGAATGCTGGCGGATCGGCGACGTGGATCAGCACAGGCAAATCAGCCTTCTTTGCCACCTCCCAGACGGGGGCGATCCGGTCGTCATCAGGCAGTATGACCTTCCCGTTCTCGTCACGGACCCATAGGCCCAGGTTCTTCCAGACCTTGAGTCCGGAGGCACCCCGAGATGCCGAGTCCCAAAGGCTTTTTGCCAGCCGGTCCGGCCAGCCGGGCTGACTACACTCCTGCCAGTCCAACCGACAGAACGTCACAAACCGACCAGGATGGGAACGGTCGTACCGATCGAGGTTCGCTTCGAGGGTGCTACCCCAGTAGCCGTCGAGATTGACGATCGTTTCAACATTGCATTCTTCCATGAGGGCCACCAACCTCCCCACGTCCTCGACCGCCCAGCGACTCTCACTCGTGCGCTCGTATCCCGACGATGTCTCCGGGCGTCGGCCGAGGTGATTGTGCGCATCGATGACTGGGAAGGATGATCGACGCACGTCGTGCTCGGGAACGCGCACCATCGGCTCTGGGCGGTAGTGGCGGAGCAGTATGTGTCTCCAGTCTCTCTCCATGGCCACCTCCCAACCTCATCCGCGCGCACTTATGCAACGACGTCGGCCCCTGCGCTCTCGGGTGAGAACGCTTGGTAGGCTCCAAGTCAGTATAGTATCATCTTCTGTGTGTATGGTATTATTTTCTCTATGTATGCAGCAATTCTCAATTTAAAACCATAAAAATAAGTCGGTATTTGTTTACGGTAAAAACGATACCAAAATAGCCAAATTTTGCTGCACTAGAAAATTTATGATTAAGCAAGCCATCGAAGGCAATCATAAACCTTTGCCAGTTCAAATTTTTCCAAAAAACTTTTTAAGTTACTCAAATCTAGCGAGAAAAATGCAAAAAACAATTTCCTTTAACATTATATGGTTTTAAATTGAGAATTGCTGCTATGTATGAAGCGACGATCGGCAAGGTGGACGGCCTCACGAACAGCCTGATGAGCGCCAGCCCTCTCCGCGCATTCCCATTCCGGCAGCGCTCGCTGCCATGTTTCGGTCTCCTCGAATCCAGGTCGCTTTGACACGTCGTCGGGTGTGGCCGTTCTTGGGTATCGTCGACAAAGATGGTCGGGATGGCGGCTGGTGCGGACTGACCGGGCCGCTCAGGCGGCAGGTCGACCTGGATATCTACTATGAACTCCGGCGCACATTTCGGATAGTTGGCTTTAGCAGCCACGTGACTTTTCCGGCAGTCAAAGACGGATTGGTCAAGGACTACGGACGCCTCTGTGACGGTTGGTGTCATTGCTTTCGCCAACCCGATGACTACATTTCGCCGACACTACCCAGAGCGCTGATCAGCGAGTCTGACTTCGTGGACTATCAGGCCGTCTCGCCGCAGACTATCTGTGGGTCCAGCGCCCCCCAGAAGGACTTTGATTTCATATACGTCTGCCTTCCCGGGCGATGGGCGGAGATAACGAAGAACTGGGCCCTTGCCAAAGCGTGTCTCTACCGCCTGTGCAACGACCTGGGCCTGAAGGGTCTTCTACTGGGCCGCTGGCAGATCTTGGACCTTCCCTTTCGTCGCAACCTCACCATCGTGGGCGACGTACCTCGACGGATCGCGCTCCAGTACGTCGGTCGCTCGCGCATGCTGTTTGTTCCCAGCCTGATGGACGCCTCTCCCCGCCTTCTCGCGGAGGCCCTTTGCATGGACGTTCCCATCCTCGTCAACCACAAAATATTAGGCGGCTGGAAGTACGTCACCCAGTCGACCGGCACCTTCTTCGACAGTGACGAGGATGTGGCACAGGCTGCGGCGCAGTGTCTGTCTAGTTCAACCGATCCGCGTGCTTGGTTCCACGCGAACTACGGACCTGTGAGATCCTCCCTAAGGCTATCCAGTTTCCTCCACAGCCTCGACGGTGATTTCGACCCGACTGCGTCCTTGCGGCTCGCTCACGAAGCTGTTTTGCCGTCCGGAGCAAACCCCGGATTTCGGCTGAACCCAAGTGGGATCACCCAGCCGGTTTGGCTCCGGCCACCGCCCGCGCTGGGTCATTTTCAGGGCGACGAATGAGCGCTGGCGACCTTTCCGTTGGGGCTTGTCAATCGCGGTCGCCCTCAGCGCCGGCGTCGGAAAATGGCAGTATCCGTAGCGACCGTTGGTGTTCCGAAGCCTCGCTGCCATCAACGGAGGTGCCACGGAAGTAGTGACCCTGCCACAAGCCGCTTGGGTCCACATCCACCGGATGCGTGCGGGTCGCGCCGATAAAGTTGTGCCGGCTACGCGCCCACTCAGCATTCTTGGCCGACACATCGGGATCGGAGTCAATAGCTCTGATCTCCGGCTGGAACTGCTCGAGGCGGCCTCGCAGCTCAGGAACGATCATCCCGATGGGTTCGTGCTCTGCGAATAGCACCGTGTGGTTCGAGCGGGTTATCTGCCAGTTCATGGTGAAGGTCGCACAAGACCAGTCGGTCTCGACCAAGCCTTCCAACGGAGATGCGCCATCCTTCGGACAGTTTGCCGGGCCACGTACGAGAAGGTTGCATCCTGGCGGCGTCCGAAATACATATGGCACATGAAAGGTAAGTATGCCGTTCCCAAAAGTGCTGACGGCAGGGAACGGCCTGCGCCCCGTCAGGTAGAAGATCTCGACAGCATCGGTTCCGTCGCCGCCTGTCCAGCGGACCTTGAACGAATGGCTATTGAGCATGAACCAACCCGACTGGTTGGCGAGAACCATGGGCAAACAGTAGTATGCCCTACGGCCAGAACTCGAGTCCATCCATTGTCGCCTCCTCGGAGCAGGCACCAGCGCGATGGCTGGGCTGCCCTCAAGACGATATGCCACAAGAGGGATTCGCGGCTGCGGCTCCAGGAGTGGATCTTCTGCCATGGGTGGCGTAGGCGGTGCTCTTACGCCTGTTCAAGTTCGGCTCGGGCAGCCCGCAACTCCTCCAGGGCCGCCGACAGCCTTCCCTCCAGTTCGTCGAACTCCCGCAGGCTCCGCGGCTCCATATCGCCCAGAGCGACTGGCCCGCCAAGACGAGCGAGAAGAATCTGCGCCATCATGCGCAACTCGAAAATGTCCCAGTCCCGGAAGTGGCCCTCGGGCGGTCCGGGAGGGGGCGGCCCATCGCCGCTCGACGCCGAGCCGAACACGAGTCCCTTTCCCTGCCACTCGGCAGGCAAGGTAAGAATCATAACGTCACGAATCTTGGCCATAGGGGCTCCTCCCATCAAAGCTGATGGCGAATAGATCTAACACTCAGCGCCGTTGCATTCATCAGCACTGCACTGGCACGAATACCGCTGGGCTATACCATACCGGCCCATAGCTGTCAAACACACGCGAGTAGCGGACTCAGTACAGCCCTTTCCCATCGATCTGTGAGTATTCGCTTCATGCTCCGTTCAAAATGCGAATGGCAAGATGACATTGGTGTCCTCAGTGGCGTGCTTAAATCGCAGTTGTGTAACCTTATCGACGAGACGGGTTAGCATCTCAGCGGCGGGTGGGCCCTGCCCACCTAAGCGCTTAACGCGGTCCATAATCACTTCAGCTGCCGTCACCGTACCTTCTGAACGCACGGTGAATCGGATGGTGGCCGGCCCGTGATATACAAGCGCTGATCTGCCCAGCTCTGAAGCTAATCTTCTAACCAACTCGTCTGCGGCAGCAAGCACGGCTTCACGAGGGAGCGGTCCGGAGATTAGCGGTCCGGCTTCCTGGATATGGCCGTGAATAACAAGCCTCCCCTCAATGGGGTCCATGCCGCCTTCGACGAGCTGAACGGAGTGCGGCATGCGGTCGTCGAATACGAGCAAACGGTTGAAGCGCGGCGAGATTGACTGATAGAATGCTGAACCCCACGCCGGTTGATGCATTCTAGATTCGAAGTAGTTTTCTTCGTTCCAGATCAATGTCTCGCCTCCGATGGTTCTCCGGTCGTCTTTTGTCAGCGAATAAACGTATCCAAACCGTCCGTTGGCGGCATCGTTATGCTGGCCCTGCCGGCAACCATTGATATAGAGGCTTAGATAACATTGTCTGACGGGGAAATGGCCGAATCTCTCCGCGGTCCACTGGGCAAGGCGGCTTCGAAACATGCCCATCAATCGAGCACCGAGCACCCTCTCGGGGTCCGTCCGAAGGTAACTGTACAAGCCCGGCACGTACCAATAGTCCCAGTTCGCGTGCGTTTTTATTGAATGCTGGTACGGATTGCCCAAATGCATCTCCGCAATCGCTCGCATCTCAAGCGCCACTGCCGACGGCATGAAGTCCTCTACGACCACATACGGCGCACGGAACGGGCCGTTGGTCACTAACTCTGCTCCAGCGGCCTCGTGATGGTACCTCACGGTCTTAGAGCCCGGTATTGCTGCTCCCACTTGACGGAAGTCTCATCAGCCAGTCTCTTGAGTTGTGGTACAAAATCGGGCAGACCGACATCAGGAATATCAAGGAAACCAAGGACGGCCCGGAGGCTCTGGTTATAGGCCGAACTTAAGTCTTCGTAGAATAATTGCATAGGGGTAATGTGGCGGCGTTGAAAGTATGCCTCCCACTCATTGTCGTAGATGTGAGCCCATTCGACGCACTTGTCGATCAAGCGAAGGTCGAAGTCGACCGACGTTAGCTGTTCCATCGGGTGCGGCTGTAGTGCCGCAGGAAGCTCCCATACGGATGTTCGAGACGCCTTAAAATGTGAAATTCCTTGGGCAACTTTATTGCGCCGACGCAACCATACATACCGAACTGTCGAGAAACGTTGATGCAAGAGGTCGTTCAAGGACCCGCCTTGACGGACAGAGGAAGGAGAATCCGGACTGCCACGAAGCGCGCGATACATGTCAAGCAAGGTGGACCAGTGCAGCTTGGTTCCGAACACCCCATTCGAAGTGCTTGTTGCCAGAATTATTCCCGAGACATAGTCCGATTCGCGGTCGATCCCGTAGTGGCGCCTCCAATACTCCTCGACCTCGGTTCGGTGATCAAAGAATTCTGCGGGCGCGCCCGCACGCCCGGAATGGTATAGTCCCTGACACAGAAGCGTGCTTCCGGTACGGGGACTCGTACATACGATGTAAGCAAGCGGCCTCATGAGTACGTCGGGGAATAGTATTTTCAAACCACGTTTTGATGCTGGGGAAATTTTATGGCAAGCCGATTTAGAGGTCAAGTGATAGGCATTGGGGTTCGAACCTGGGCTTGAAGGTCGAAAGGTGGAGAGTGCATCGGCCATTAGCGGGGTGGTGAACGCGGGGTGCGCCCTTTTGCGGATGGCGGGCCCAAGCGAAGGAGTGGCGTTGTTAAAAAGCGTTGTCGATTAAGCGGTTTCATTAAATCGGGTCGTGGGGCCGGTGCTCGCAGTGATGCACGGATGGGGAAGCCGAGGTGGTAAGGATCTTCATGATTACGGCTTGCCTCAAGGATGGCGGCAAGGATGGACAGGTTGCCACCGCAATGGGCACAGTGCTCGAGATCGATACCGAAGACCCGCTTGAGCAGCCGTGCCCAACTGATACGCGCTGGGGGCGTGTATTGAGGTGCATCTGTTGAGTCAGGAGTGACCGCGGCGGTCTCGGAAGTTGCATTGGAGACAATGGCCGAACGAAGCTTGGCATTGGGTGCGAGCACGTCATGGAAGCGGATAAGATGCAACCGCGGATGCGGACCAGTGCAGCCAACCGTTGCATAAGGTGATGCCCAACGCCACGTAGACCGCTTTGGGTTTGACGGCTCCGTCATGCCGCGATTTCACAAAGAGACAATCGAAATAGAGAATCGGATACACCGTTTCCAGAGGACGCCTCTGCCAGAGGCGCACATCCTCATCGGTAATGGTAGAGAGGAGTGTCGGCGACACCTCCGTCCCATATAACTCTTCGAGATGGCTTTGAATTTCCCGCGTGGTGAGCCCGTGGGCATAGAGGGCCAGTACTGCCTGCAGCAAGGGTGTCCAACCTACTATCGCTTTTGGGAAGAAGCTATTGCAGCATAGGCGTCCTGAAATGTGTGTGATTCGCACACATCGTTTCACGTAAACTGCCCGGATGGATGCTGAGATACGCAAGCGACGACATTGGGTACAGCTCTATCAGGAAATGGGAGATGCCGGGTTAGTCTGTCGTCGATGCGGGATCTCCTATCCGACACTTCGTAAGTGGGTGCGCCGGTACCGAGAAGCCGGTGAGGCCGGCCTTGTCAGCCGCAGCCGCCGTCCCACCCGATCTCCTGCTCGACGTATCCTCGAGCATGAGCGTGTCTTGATTCTCAGCTTGCGGAAGGAGCGGAAGTTAGGGGCTCGCCGGATCCAACACGAACTGCGGCGCCATCATGATCTCCGCCTCTCGCTCGACTCCATTCACAAGGTCTTGGTCACCAATCACATGCCCCCACTGGTTCGTCCTGCTCGGCGGAAGACACGACACCGGTATGCTCGACTGATTCCTGGGGACCGCGTGCAACTCGACACGTGCAAGATTGCCCCGGGCTGTTATCAGTACACCGCCGTGGATGACTGCACACGCTATCGCGTGTTGGCCGTGTTCCCTCGACGCACCGCAGCCAGTACGCTGGTCTTCTTGGAGCGTGTCATTGAGGAAATGCCATTTCCGGTGCAGCGGGTCCAAACTGACCGTGGCCGAGAATTCTTTGCCGTGGCGGTACAACAGTGGCTCATGGACCACTGCATCAAATTCCGCCCCAATCGACCGGCGTCTCCGCATTTGAACGGCAAAGTCGAGCGGTCGCAGAAAACCGACCGTGAAAAATTCTGGGCGGTGACTGATCCTCGGACACCCGACATGGATTTGCGGTTGGCTGAGTGGCAACACTATTACAACTGGACTCGGCCTCATGGCTCCTTGAACGGCCACACACCTATCGAAGCGATCTGTGCAAAGCAAGAAGTCACGCCAATTTGGGATGAGGTTGAAGCTGGATATGACCCGACTGGTGAGCGATTCCAGGTTGCTCACTATCAAACAGACTTAGCTCTCAGGCGGCATACGGAAGCACGGTTTCAGCCTCAAGAAAAGTGAAACGATGTCTCCGAATCGCACATGAAATGTCACCCCAATTGCGTTATCCGGTTGGTAGATGGTACCCCCTAAACTTTTTAATCTTTTCGCTGGTCGATCCGATAGCTGATTCCTCTCTCTGTTGCTAAACACTCCCCTCACCTCTCCCAACCCAGCCAGGAAACGGAAATGGAACGGTAGAAAGCCGCCCTTTGCATTCATGAACAAAGACTCCGATTCTTTACAGCTTACGGACGGATACCAGGTTTCGCCCAGAAACACTTCGATTGCATGCGCGATTGCTCTGACCTGGGCAGCTTCACAGTTTGATATAAAAACTCTAAGTTTCGATAGTGTTGACCTCACCAATGCAACAATTCCCCATCTTGCCATAATCAGGATGTATATGTTTTGGCGCTGCATAATCGAGTATGCCATGCAGCCAAAAGCTATGCGTCAATGGAAATTGGCCTCAAACCGACTTCAAACTGTTGGTATGGCTTGTCAGGGCAACCGCCCTTACTCTTGAGGCAGTGGCCTCTCTCGTTCCCTCGAAACTTTTATCGTCGTCGTAAGTTGCCCGGCGACAGAGTCGGCAGAGTCCCACAGTCGTCGCAGTCAGGCGGATCAACGTCCGAGCCGTCTGGGGGTCCAGACGATATGCAAAAACCGCTATTGTCCGAAACGTCAGTTTCCTTATCTGTCCGAGTATTTGCGATGCACATGCAGTTTTCAGGAATGGCCGGCCCTGTGGCGTAGAGCTTTGAGTGGTCGAAACAGCGGTACCGGGAACTGACTCCACCGCGTACCCGGTACTTGGTGTGGCAGGCCGGTTGATGCGCATGACCACAGCTGGAAGTGCAAATTAAACCCTTTCTCGGGTCTAAGGTTGCGTGCAAGTCGCCCGTGCAGGAAAATTTGCCGCGAATGAAGTGAGGTGGACTGTCGCCCCGAGTGACATCATAATTAGCTCCTATGTTTACAAATATCGGAATTGTCCAGCCTTGTCGGCATGCGGAGCTATTCGCGAAACGAGTATCGCAGCCTTCAACGACAATGCGGTATCTTCCCCTTTCCGTCGCCACAAAGTGGAACGATCCATTAGTCCCCCCAGAATGGATATCCTCTTGGCCTCTATTTTCGTGATTAGTAGGATGGGCACCAGGATCGTGCTGCGGATCTGCTTTATCCCATCGTACGATAAAATAGTCATAGCTAAATGGTGAGGTGTCCGTCCACGCGACATAAACATCGTTACCATGCACATAGGCATATGTAACACCACGGGGCCACACATCCGGCGAGTAGACAATTTCCCCATGTTCGAATTCATTGTACCGCCCATGTCCGAGAGTCCGGGCCGTATCCTTCTCGTCGGAAAGCGGACATCCAAGTGGACCCGCGGGACCTCTCTCTTTTTTATAGTAGGCATCGCCAATCAAACCATAGACTTTAAAGTTCTGGCACGCGAACGTGGATTCACTCCATGGGCAAAGCAGTGCCACGAGAATGACGTATTTTACGTAGGACCTCAGGGGGTATAGCGAGTCAGACACGACTTTGAGCCACCGGTCTCCTGCGGGGACAGTATTGTATTGGGGTGATTGTAGTTGCATCGTACTCCTTCCTTATCGGTCCTCTCATGCAGAAAATCCTTGATGAAGTAATTCTTTCAGGCCATATAACTTTCTGCTTTCGTAGTGCTAAGCTCCGCACTCCCTGTATAAGATAAATAGATACGTACGTATCAGAGTTTCAAATGCGTCCTATAATGCAATTCCTTATCTTTAGACCTCAGTGCACTGCAGTATTGTCCACCGGCCCCAGAGACTCGCGGGGTGACACCAACCAGTTTATCGGCGTGAGCGAACTCAACGGGTGGCCTAACAGCAGGTGGCAGGTCAGAGGGGAGAATTTCAGATGATCGTTGACACCCATCCGCTGCCAATCCAGGCCAGCTCATACGTACCTCCTTTCCAGCCCTCATAGTAGACACGCGTCTGTATTGTGTACGCCGAAGCAGGTGAGGGAACTGTCGTAAGCTGCGGGTGGTGCGCTGTAGAGGCGCGAGGCTGAGTGGTCCACGCCAAAGCAGGATTGAACATTTCTAGACATGCTTAAATCCATTCATATATTTTACTTATGTGCTAAGCCGTATGGCCCTAGACCACCGACCTGTCACTCGACCATGTAGAGATCTGGCTCGGATTGAATACATTAAAAGTGGATCCAACTAAGCGGCCTTGGGCGTCTGGAACCCCGGTATAAATGCCCTCCGAATTGTTCGACCACGAAACCCGAAAAACGAAAATACCATCGCGTATGTAGCCCTTGCCGCCGCCAATCGAATTGCCGTTATTCCAAGTCACTACCCCCTTGAATGACCCGTCTGGTTCTACTGGCGAAATATTGGCTGTCAAAATCAGGTCACCTTGGATCATCTGCCATTGTCCTGTAACATCCATGTCGTCTCCGTTGTTGCCCTCGCACCCTTTAAACGATCCGAGCATTCTTGACTAAATCCATTGTCGCGGGCGCGGACATGTTGATGTCAAATTAGGATAATTAGAACGGTTGCGTATTGTCGTTGGTTTAACTTTTTCAGCATGAGATCCTCTTCATTGGCCCATGCCCTACGCCTATAATAGTAAATAAATTTTACATATAGGGAAAGCATATTATTTCCAAGCCCAATACACCTTAGATTCAATCTCTCGGACTCTAGGGTATCCGCAGCCGCATTTGGTTGCCCATCACTGTAACTTGTCCACTGTAGTTCAGAGCCGATTGGTTTCGTCTTGAAAATCGCTTTTTTCACTCCACACGTGGTCTCCGAATAAAGAACCTCCTAGGGTTTGGGAGCAGAGAGCGGTTTTTGCTTAAAGTCGAAGCAATCGGCCATGCCATTTGACCCACCGTCGCGTGTGTTCAGATGAGGTAAACCAAACAGGGTCTGGCAGAATTTCACCAAGCTGACGTGTGAGTTCAGTTCCTTCGAGATGTGTCCAGCTTTGGCGTAAGGGCTCACCACCAGGCAGGGTACACGTGAGCCATAACGGAACGGTTGTCCATCAAACTCTGGATGAGCATCTGGGGCGCGTTGAGATTTGGCCGGGCTCCATGTTTCCACGACGCTCGGGGTCACATGATCAGACCATCCACCCCAGTCATCCCACGTGATAAAAATGGCTGTCTTGGACCACAGGCCGCCGGCGACGATCGCATTCACTTGCTCCCCGGTCCACTGCATCCCATCCGTCACATTTTGCGTGGGATGCTCTGTCAGGGAGGGGCGTCCGTCGGCATAGAGCCATGAAACGGACGGTAATTGTCCTGCTTCGGCATCGTGTAAAAACAAATCTCGCGTGTGGTTATGCTTGCTGGAGGCGAGCTCCTTCACAAAGTGGAAGGCATAGCCGCCATAGTTGGCCCATGTTTTTCCTGCCTTTGCGAGCTGTGTGGGAAGCGATGCAAGATTATAGGCGTCAGCAGGCTTGGGGTTATAGTGATGCGAGGGATTGTTGATGATGGGAGCGTCGGCACAGATCAGCATGAGATGGTTCGGGGTCGAGGGACCTGCGACTTCCGAGAAATAATTATCGCAGAGCGTAAAGTCACGTGCATAGGAGAAGTACGACGGGATGTCCTTCTCACCATATTGAACGCGATGGGCAGTGTCGCTCGCGCGCTTCATCCAACTCAGGTGATCGTGTGGGGCATCCGCTGCAGGGGGGTTTGCGGCGGGTCCTAATGCGGCACCGTTCGCTGCCGGAAAGGTCCCAAAATAGTTATCAAAGGTATGGTTCTCTTTGACGATGATGACGACATGCTCAATCAGCACAATAGCCTCCTTTTTTATCTTCTACACGACAATACCGTATCCGGCGAAACTGTGCGGACTCCCGGTCTGTCGGCCTCCGTAGCCTCGAGGTTCCATCGGATCTGCCGCTCCCGTGGCACTACTTGGCCCACTTGTGAACCTGCTCGTAGCCCAAACAACGAGTACGTAAAACTCATCGCTTCTAGTCCTGAGAATCTCCTGCATCATTGTTCAGCAAGATGAATGCCTGCCGCCTGAATGCTTGTTCACACACCTTCGACAAGCAGTCCGATGGAATTTCAACATGATAGTGGGATCAAAACCCGCAGAGTCGCTCTTGCCTGAATCCGATCCGACTCATGATGAATCGAAAAAGATACTGTGATGAGAAGTGCTTGTGTTGCAAAGTGAAACACTCGTGTCAGCGCGATACTGCTTCGCCGCTATGGCATTCCGAAATACTTACTTGATCTGTAATCCAGAACTTCTGGTCCATCCCCTCCGGAGTCTAAGTCCCCTCTTGCGCTCACAAAGCCTTTGACCTAGCCGGGCTGAATTGGTCCAGAGTGAGTGTTAGTCTGGACCCGCAACCCAGGAGGTCATCCCATGCCCCGCAAATCGTACACGCCTGAAGCCATCATCCAACATCTGCGCACGGTCGAGCTGGAAACTGGCAAAGGGGTTGCCGTCGTGGAGGTGTGCCGCAAGGTCGGCATCACGGAACAAACCTACTATCGGTGGAAAAAGGAGTACGGCGGCCTGCGCGTGGATCAAGCCAAGCGGCTGAAGGCGCTTGCACAGGAGAATCTACGGCTCAAACGGATTGTGGCGGATCAGGCCGTTGATCTGTCGATCTTGAAGGAAGTCGCGTCGGGAAACTTCTAAGCCCGGCGCGGCAGCGAGAGGCCGTGCGCCACGCGATGGCGGTGGTGCACGTCTCTGAGCGTCGGGCGTGCCGGGCGATCGGCCAGCGTCGATCCACTTATCGCTATCTCTCGCAGCCGGATCCGACGGAGGAGCGGTTGCGGATTCGAGTCATCGAACTGGCGAAGGAATATGGGCGGTACGGTTATCGAACGATCACGTGGTTGTTACAACCGGAGGGCTGGGGTGTGGGAAAGGATCGTGTCTATACGATTTGGCGCCAAGAAGGCTTGAAAGTGCCGACGAAGCAGCCGAAACGCGCGCGACTCTGGCGGACCGACGGCTCGTGTGTACGCCTGCGGCCGACCCACCGCAATCATGTCTGGTCGTATGACGTTGTGGCGGAACGGACCCATGATGGGCGGCCGTTTCGAATCTTGAATGTGCTCGATGAGTATACACGGGAATGTCTTGCGTCACTGGTGGCGAGGCGGATGGGCTCGCAAGAGGTGATCGTGCTGTTGGCCGAGCTGTTTCTGCACCACGGCATACCGCAGCATATTCGGTCCGACAACGTACTATATGCGGAAGTCAAGCGAGCCACGCGGACAGATCTCCTCCGTGCTGTCTAAACAGCCACAACGCCGACGGCCAGCACACGCTCCCCATGGTCTTCCACGTATTGTGAGGCGCTGCTCACCATAGTGATACAA
>PHGD01000134.1 GCA_011090425.1 Nitrospira sp. LK70
AGCGGGGAAGCCTGATCTCTTCAAGGAGGACGCCAACTTTTTTATCACTGCCGATCAGTTCAGCTACACAGCGGCGGTGGACGGCATTATGCTGCGGAAGAAGCCGGCCGCCAATTTCTTCATGGGAGCGTATTTTGCGGAGGCCTTGCTGCTGACGGAAACCGGCGCCAGTACCGGCGCGATTCAGATTGCGGGAACTGACTCGGATCACCAGTTGCCATTTTTCGTGACGACTTGCGATTACACGTTGATCGGTGAAGAGCTCTACGCTGCCAGTGCATACCTTTCCAGGGAGCCGGTCCAGATCGGAACCCTTCGTGGTCAAGACATTGGAAAGGCCGTGATCTTGACTGTGCTCGCCATCGGAACGGTCTTAGCGACGCTCGAAGTCGTCACCGGCGCGTATTGGCCGCAGATCTTTCTCGACCTCTTTCGGGATCTCAAATGATCTTCCTGCGCCGTCAGCTTCCGCTCTTGGTTACTTTGATTTCTGGTTTGCTGTTCGCCGGCCAGTACTATGTACCGCATCCGGCCTCGGAACAGATGCTAGTGGCTGCAGATCATCGGGGGATTCGCATTGATCTTGGGAGTAACCAGTCTGTTTCATCAACATGCGGTCAAGATTAAACGGCAAGAAGCGGGATGGGGCTATAGTCTTGTCTTGTATGGCGGGATGCTAGGAACAATTGCCGTCGGACTGTGGGCCAACGGAAAAGAGAGCGTCAATGGGGCCATGACGGCATTCGGCTGGGTGTACAACTTCATGATGGTGCCGCTGCAAGGAACCATGTTCGCCATCTTGGCATTCTTCATCGCATCGGCTGCCTACCGCTCGTTTAGGGCTAGAAGTCGTGAAGCGGCGGTGCTGTTGGTGGCAGCCGTGATTGTGATGATGGGACGGGTGCCGCTGGGCGAATATCTGATTCCCCTGAGCGGCGATGTGTCTTCCTGGATCTTGAATGTGCTCAACGCCTCTGTGCGCCGGGCTATTCTGATCGGAGTCAGTCTCGGAGCCGTGGCCTTGTCGTTTAAGATTATTTTCGGCGTGGAGCGGTCCTACCTGGGCGGGGGTAAGGAATGACGTTAATCGTTCACCGTTATTCGCTAAACGAAGGATCCGTACGATTCACGATTAACGATTCACGAACAACGATCCCACGATGACCTTCTCGGAACGCATGCTCCAGATCGATCGGCGGATCATCTTCCTGGTGATCGGGCTCTGCACACTCTTGCCGTTGCTCTATCCGGTCGGTTTGCCGATCAAGATTACCTCGGAAGTGCGCGGCGTGTACGACTATATTGAGTTGCTGCCGGAGCACTCAGTCTTCCTCCTTTCAATTGATTTCGATCCGGCATCCAAACCCGAACTGTACCCCCAGGCTATAGCCATACTGCGCCATGCGTTCAGGAAAAAGCTTCGCGTGATCACCATGACACTATGGGTGTCCGGTACCGGGATGGCTGATCAGTTGGTCACACAAGTCGCCAAAGAAATGGAGAAAGAATACGGAAAAGATTATGTCTTTCTCGGATGGAGTCCGGGAGGGCAGGCGGTGATCATCAACATGGGGCAGGACCTCTATTCGGCCTTTCCCAGCGACTATGGTGGCAAGCCTACGAAGGACTTGCCGGTTTTGGACAGCGTGCGAAATTTGAAGGATGTGACTTACATGGTCAGTCTGGGAGCAGGGAAGCCCGGAGTCGAAGAGTGGTACGTCTTCGGCAAGGACAAGTACAAGTTTGAAATGGGCGGGGGATGCACGGGAGTCATGGCTCCGGGACTGTATCCGTTGCTACGGAGCGGTCAGATCAACGGCCTCATCGGCGGTCTCCGCGGCGCGGCGGAATATGAGAGCCTCATCGGCCAGAAGGGCAAGGCTGTGGCAGGAATGGATGCGCAGTCCGCCACGCATTTCGCCATCATTGTCCTGGTGATCATGTGCAACGCATTCTATTTTTCGCTGCGGCAGCAGAGAAGGTGAAGAAGCAGTGACGACCATGCCGTTTGAGTTGATCGTGGGGGCTTGGGTTGCAACCGGCTTGACCCT
Source organism: Nitrospira sp. LK70 (assembly GCA_011090425.1). Lineage (GTDB taxonomy): Bacteria > Nitrospirota > Nitrospiria > Nitrospirales > Nitrospiraceae > Nitrospira_D. The sequence goes on from PHGD01000134.1 coordinate 2,052, forward strand.
CCTCATCTTCACGTTTCTGTATAGAGACAACCCGCTTTTCAAACTGGCCGAGCACCTCTACGTCGGAGTCTCCGTCGGGTACATAATCGTCAAGACGTACGATACCGTGATTGTCCACTTGGTCGTTAAGCCGATCGTGGAAAACGGTGAAGTTGCTCTTCTGATTCCAGTCGCCATCGGGATGCTCATGTTGGCTCGGTATGTACCGAAAGCAGCCTGGATGTCTCGGTACGCGTTCGCCCTGATCGTCGGGATGGGGGCAGGGTTGGCGATTCCGAGAACGATTTCCTCGTTCATTCTAAAACAAATAGAGGATACGGTGAGACCGTTGCTGTCGCTTACAGGAACGGATGGCATCACGTTCTCGATGGACGTGCTCAATCCCTCCAGCAACCTCAACGCGATCATCATCCTGCTCGGAGTCAGCTCAGTCCTGTTCTACTTCTTCTTTTCGATCGAGCATAGTGGAGTGGGAAAGGCGGTCGCGCGAACCGGCATCATCTTCCTGATGATTTCGTTCGGCGCGGCTTTCGGTTACACAGTCATGGCTCGCATGTCGCTCTTGATCGGCCGATTGACGGATTTGATCGAATTCTCCGATGCCTCATACGGTCGGCCTACCATCTGGTTACTGATTCTTATCGTTGGGGCCCTCTTCATGCTCGCTCGGCGAAGAACAGATCATCCTCCTGATAGTCAATAGGTTGGTCGTGGCGTTGGTTGCAGCGACGCCAGTCCGTCCCATACAATATCTCCGCTATGATTTCCGGTACCGCAAAATCTCCCGCCCAAAATCCAGTCCTGCGGAACTTGCAATTTTCCCCCATCAAGCAGGGGGACGACCAGCTGATCGTGCTGTGGGATCCCAGCGGCCTGAGCAGAGAGAAACTGGTTTTGCCGTTGAACTTGTTTTTCATCGTGCAACATTTCGATGGTGAACATTCACTCCAAGAGATCGGTGTCTTGTACCTGAAACGGTTCGGCGAGTTTCTGATGCCGAGTAAAGTGGAACAACTGGTGACGGATCTGGAACAAAACCTGTTCTTGGAAGGGCCAAGAACCGAGTCGGCGCGGCAACAGGCTTGTATCGTCTATCGACAACAGACGGCCCGACAGGCAGCTTTTGCCGGGCGTAGCTACGAGGTGGATAGTGCCAAACTACGGAAACAAATCGACGGTTTCTTCACATCAGCGGAGGGGCCGGATTTCAAACCATCGGAGCATCAGGGTAAGCTACTCAAAGGCCTGGTCGTGCCGACCTACGATCTGAAGCAAGCAGGGTCGATCTATGCATGGGGATACAAGGAGTTACAGGAGGCTCACCAGCCTGAGGTCTATGTTCTGATTGGGACCGCCCATGCTGGGCTTGGAAACCTCTTCGCCGTCACGGACAAGGATTTTGAGACCGCGCTTGGTCTGGTGTCGGTGGACCAGCCGATCGTGAATCGCCTCAAGTCGGTTGCGCCGGAGTTCTTCGAGGAAGACATCGCTCACCAGTCGGAGCATGCGATCGAATTCCAGCTGCCGTTTCTCCAGACCATCATCGGCAAACCCTTCACGATGGTCCCTATTCTGTCGTCGTTTTCGGCATTGAGCCTGAACGATCCTACCGTTCGAAACTCAGTGGATCGATTCCTCACTGCCTTACGAGACACAATTGCTTTCTCCGGCAAGACCGTCTGCATGATCGCAGCAGGGGAGTTGGCCCACCTCGGCCTCCGCTACGGCGATAGCGCTCCACCGACCGATTTTTCCTTCCACCGCTCGATGCAGCATGACTTGGAAATGTTGAAACAGGTCGAGGAACTTAAGCCGGATGGATTCGCTGACTACATCCGGAAAGAAGGCGATCAACGACGTATCTCCGGCTTCTCACCGATTTACAGCTTGTTACGATTGATCCAAGCGGAAAAGGGGCAGGTCCTGCGCTACGACCGAGGGATTACGGATCAGTACAACTCCACCGTCACCTATGCCAGCATGGCGTTCTACTAATTCCAGATTTGTCTCCTCAGTATGCTCATGGCGAGCGTTCGACATACGCAGTCACTCCGCTGCAGACTCCGCACGGCCGGCCTCGTCTAGCGTTGGCCGCGCCTCCAACTACTTGGCTCTGTCTCAGAACCAGAAGGCCTCCAGCGTACCTCCTGGTTACGAAACGCCCTAATTACCTCACTCAAAATTAGTTGGGCCAAGTTCAGACGTCATAGACACGGAATCCAGGTTCTCGGTGAACGATTCATGCCGTCCAGTGCGGCGACCTTGTAACATTCTGCCAACGTCGGGTAGTTGAACACCGTATCGATAAAGTAATCGATCTTGCCATGAAAGGCCATGACGGCTTGGCCGATGTGGATCAGCTCCGTGGCCCCTTCGCCGATGGCATGGACACCGAGCAGGTGTCTGGTGTGTCGGTGAAACAGCAGTTTGAGCATGCCGGTTTCATCGCCGATGAGTTGTCCACGGGCGATTTCTTCGTAGCGGGCGATGCCGACTCCGTACGGCATCTCTACCTGTCTGAGTTCTTCCTCGTTGCGACCCACCATCGAGATTTCTGGAATGGCATAAATGCCGTAGGGGAGGAGCGAGGTGTCGGTACGCTCGGGGTGGCCAAAGGCGTGGCAGGCGGCATGGCGGCCCTGTTGCATTGACGTCGATGCCAAGGCTGGAAAGCCGACGACGTCGCCGACCGCATAGATGTGGGGAATCGCCGTTTGGAAGTGTTCGTTGACAGTCAGGCGTCCGCGTTCGTCGGGTTTGAGTTCGACGGCGTGGAGATTCAGCGATTGTGTCGCCCCGACGCGTCCGATGGCGTACATGAGTGTCGAGGTGTGGACCGCACGGTTGTTCTGCAACGTGACTCGGACGGACTTGTTCCACTCTGGCTTGATCGCGAGGACTTCTTCACCGTGATACAGGGTCACTCCAGGTCTTTCATTCGCTGTTGGAGCGTTTCAATGATCTCAGGGTCCACAAACTCCAGCAGCCGCGGCCGTTTATCGATAAGGGTGACGGGGATGCCCAAGGCGCGAGCATCGAGGCATATTCCGTTCCGATCACACCGCCGCCGACGATCACAATGGTGGCGGGGACGCGCTTGAGGGTCAGGAGTCCGTCCGTGTCGATGATGGTGCGGTCGTCGAACGGAATGTGTGACGGCCGAGCCGGCTCCGTCCCCACGGCGATGACGATGAAGTCCGCCGTCAGCTCAAGCGCGCTACCATCCCTTTGAATGCGCAGGCGATGTGGATCGAGGAAGCTGGCTGAACCGAAAAACATATCGACCTGATTCCGGGCCATCTGATTCTGCACGGTCTGGATCTCGTGCTTGATGACGTGGTTCGCGCGGAAGGCAAGGTCTTCGATCGTGATTTTCTTTTTTAAGCGGTACTCTTCCCCATAGATGCTGCGTTGACGAAATCCGGAGAGATAGAGCACCGCTTCGCGGAGGGATTTGCTTGGAATGGTCCCGGTATTGATGCAGACCCCGCCGACGACCGTCTTCCGCTCGATGATCCCGACCCTCTTGTTCAGCTTGGCAGCCTGAATTGCAGCCTTTTGGCCGGCTGGTCCTGTGCCGATGACAAGTAAATCGTAATGAGCCATTGGTATGGGAGAGGTTCAGGCTGAGGCTGGATCATCCGCATCGCTCACCCTCATTCTCAACCTTAGCCTGAACCTGAGCATCCCACAAACTCAGCTCTCCGTCACCAATCGACGAGCAAATTGCAAGGCTTCTTCCATATCCGGGAGCTGCGTGAGTTCCGGGGTGATCTGCAGATAGCGAATGGTATTCGCCTTATCGACCACCAAGACCGCTCGCGTCAAAATGTGGAGGCCTTCCAGGAAGAGGCCATGGGCTTTCCCGAACTCGGCTCCTCGGTAGTCGGACAGGAAGGTGATATTGGCGATGTTGGCTTCTTTGGCAAACCGTTTCTGCGCGAAGGGCGTATCGACGCTCACGGTGATGAGTTCCACCATCCTATCGAGACCCTTATTCCGCTCGCTCAGAATATGCGTTTGTTGCTCGCACACAGGGGTGTCCAATGAGGGGACCACACTGATGACGCGGACTTTTCCCGCGCCTTTGGTCTGCGCGATGTTCACAAGGGATAAGTCGTTCTGCGCCACTTTCACATCGCGCAGTACGTCGCCGACCTTCACCCCGTTCCCCGAAAGCGCCAGCGGGCTCCCTTTATATAAGACGCTGTTGCCTTCGCCTGCGACAGCGCTTCCGTCCGCCACCGGCATCTTCTTGTAGGAAAAGCCGACGCCGGTTGATCCTCCCATCGCCTGACAGCCGACGAGGCCAAGCGTAACGCACAGGGTGCCGATGAAACCAGCATAGTGTGTCCACATCATACGCTCCTTTCTGAGGATTCTGCGTGGGGATTCCTCTCACGCTATCTATTCAGGGGTGACAGTTGAATATACGCGATCAACGATCGGTTAACCAGGTCTGGGCGTTCCCATTGCGGCATATGGCCGGCATCAGGAATTCTGACGAACTGGGATCCACGAATCCGATGATGAAGTTCTTCACCCACGGCAATGGGGAATACCTGGTCGTAATCACCCCAGATGATCATGGTTGGGTGGGTGATAGAGCTGATGCGTGGGGCAAAATCGGTCTCCCAGAAAGGGAGGGCGTTTCTCACGGCCATAATAGGTTTGATGGTGCCCGGGCGTCGGCGATTACGATTGGACCGTTCGATCACGGTCGGCGTGAGAAGGTTGTGATCGTGAACGATTTCCTTCAGGACTGACTCGGTGACCAGCCCGCCGAACAGCCAATTGCCGAAGGAGACCAGCCAGGAAGGGGCTCGAGATTCCAGAGCTTGCTTGAATGAACGACTGGTGAGTTTGGCCAGGACATGAGACGGTAACCCGTCGATGAGCACGAGTTTGTCGACACGAGTCGGATGGGTCAATGTCATCCCTATGGCCAACCCAGCGCCCATGGAATTCCCGACCAATGTGGCGTGAGGAATCTGCAAGGCGTCCATGAATCCGATACAAAAGTCCAACATCTGATCCGGCAAGTACTCAATGTCCGGTTTGTCCGACAATCCGGAACCGAGTAGGTCGAGCGTCAGGGTGCGGAAATGCTCAGACAAGGCATGTTGCTGATGCTCCCATTGCCACATGGATCCGCCGAAACCGTGGATCAAGATGACTGGCGGGCCTGTACCGACATCGAGATACGCGATCCGTTGATCATGCACGAGAACGGTTTTGATCGGGATGCGTTCTATCGGCGTACGTTCTAACGTTTCGAAATATGGCGGGATCTGTAGGGGCTGGGCACAAGCGGTCACGAAATACGATACGAGGCACAGGACGAGCAGCGCAAGCCGCTCTGGTCCGCATGATACGAAGATCGAGCCGGCGCTGGAATTATTCCAGTTGAATGACCGTTTCATCCGTCTTCACATTGTCACCCTCGGCAGCCAAGATCGCGGCGACTCTCCCATCGATCGGCGCCGGCACTCGGCTCTCCATCTTCATCGCTTCGATAATCAACAGGGGATCGCCGGCCTTGACCCGATCGTCGACTGCAACCAGGATTTTCACCACTCGGCCTGGCATGGGCGGAGCCACATCGCCTGGTTTCGAAGGTCTGGGACGTTTGGGTTTTCCTCCCGATTCAGTCTCGTGCGACTCCGGGACACCGGCAAGCACTTCCTGGATGGGTTCGAGCGACACTTCTTCGAGCTTATCATTGACACGGATGTAGTAGGGCTTACGTCCATCGATCTTGCGGCCGGACCCCGAGACCTTTACATGATAGGTATCACCGTGCACCGTCACATTGAATTCCACAGGCGCCAGGTGCAGCTCGTGAGCGATGGCAGGTCCTTTCGCCGAGCCCAATTCGAGCGGTTCAGGGGTCAAGTCGCCTCTCTCGCGGGCTTCGAAAAAGTCCCGTGCGATGTTGGGAAACAGCACGAATGACAGCTGGTCTTCGATGCTCTGGGCCGACTCGGGCAGTTCTCTTTTGGCGGCGTCCAATTCCGGCTCCAACCGATCGGCCGGTCTGGTCTTGATCGGGGTTTCGTCGCCGGTTGCACGCGCCATCACATCGAGATCAACTTGGCCTGGCGCACGGCCGTAGAGTCCCAAGAAATAGTTCTTGGTTTCGGTGGTGATGACCTTGTATCTCTCACCGGTCAGCACGTTGAGGGTCGCCTGGGTTCCGACGATCTGGCTCGTCGGGGTGACGAGCGGGGGATAGCCCATTTCTTTTCGCACCAGCGGAACCTCGTCGAGGACCTCCTTCATCCGGTCGAGGGCATTCTGTTCCGTCAGCTGGGCGGCCAAGTTCGACAGCATCCCGCCGGGAATCTGCGACATGAGGATCTCTGCATCCACGCCGGTAAAGTCGCTCTCGAACTGGCGATATTTGCGTCGAACCGTTCGGAAGTGCTCGGTGATCGGCTGGAAGGAGGCGAGCTCCAGCCCCGTATCGTAGGGTGTATTCTGGAGTGAAGCGACCAGCGTTTCCGTCGCTGGGTGGGAGGTTCCTCCTGCCAACGGAGAGATGGAGGTATCAAGCATGTCGAGGCCTCCGAGGATCGCCATCAAGGAGGTCATGGAAGCCATACCGGACGTGTAATGCGAGTGGAGATGAAGCGGGACCTTGACGGCGGCCTTCAGCCGGCGCACCAAATGGTATGCGTCGAGCGGAGCCAAAAGTCCGGCCATGTCCTTGATACAAATCGTATCTGTTCCCAGATCTTCCAACTTCCTGGCCAAATCCACAAAACGATCGATGCTATGGACCGGGCTGACGGTGTAACAGATGGTCGCTTCAGCATGTTTGCCGCAGGCTTTCACTTCGCTCACGGCCCGATCGAGATTCCGCACGTCGTTGAGGGCGTCGAAGATGCGGAAGACATCGATGCCGTTCGTGGCCGAACGTTCGATGAACCGCTCCACCACGTCGTCGGCGTAATGCCGATAGCCGACGAGGTTTTGCCCGCGCAACAACATTTGAAGCTTGGTGTTGGGCTTAAGAAGCGCAAACAGGTATCGAATGTGGCGCCCCCCCATACCTCAAGCGACCAATAGCCGACTGCGTCGAGTTTTTGCGCGATGGGTAGCATGTCTTCCGTCCGCATGCGCGTCGCTAACAACGACTGATGGCCGTCTCGCAGCGCGACATCCGTGATCAGGACCGGCTTGCCGGCGGCCGGGGTAATCGTGAACTCGCTGGGGCGGGACGGGGCTCTCTTGGCGGTCTTGATCGCCGGAACAGGTGATCTGGTCTTTTTCTGTGGTTTCCTTGTCGGTGGTCGTCTTTTCGCCATGATGGTTAGTGCATCTCTTTGGGAAGCAGCGGGGTTTGTTTGAATTAGAGTCCTTCGTAGGCGGCAATCGCAGCCGACAGCGCCAACACCAGATCCTCCGGTTGCACAAATTCGTGGTACGAAAACAATTCAGGGTGGGTGTCGAAATACGACGTGTCGAAACGTCCTGCAATAAAATCCGGTTCCTGCATGATCGCTTCCATAAACGGGATCGTTGTCTTTACTCCGCGCAGCACATATTCTTCAAGCGACCGCCTCATACGGCTCACGGCTTCTTCCCAGGTGCGGCCTCGAACCGTCAACTTCGCCAGCAACGCATCATAGTAGGGTGGGATTGTGTAGTCCTTGTAGACCGCACCGTCGATGCGGACACCGATTCCACCAGGAGAGAGATACGCCGTGATAGTGCCCGTGCAGGGCAGGAAATTGTTCTTAGGGTCTTCCGCATTGATCCGACACTGGATGGCGTGACCCTGCAGGATCACGTCCTTTTGCTGGATGCTGAGCGGCAGCCCGGCCGCGATCTTAATCTGATTTCGCACGATATCGATGGCCGTGATCTGTTCCGTCACCGTGTGTTCGACTTGGAGGCGCGGATTCATCTCGATGAAGTAGAACTTGCCTTCTTGATCGAGCAGAAACTCCACGGTTCCCGCGTTGTCGTACTTCACCGC
>PHGD01000135.1 GCA_011090425.1 Nitrospira sp. LK70
CAGTTGGACTGGGAGCTGAGCGAGGCCGACGATACCTCACAGCCGCCACCGAAGCGGACGGACACCCCCGTACGGGCTCTCCCATTCGCGCCGTGTGCCTCGGGCGCCTCTCCATGATCGACATTCAACTGCGGAATCCGGGATGAAGGGTAGTACCGTGCCTCCGAATAATTCCTTAAATGACCAAAATGTGAAGCACAATTGAATTGCCATACCGAGGAGGATGGTAGATGACTTGTTGGTTTTTCATGAGCTACGCTCGGGCTGACGACCAACATGGGGATGAGGAACTGATTCGCGAGTTCTACAACAGCCTCAAAGAGGCGGTGTCCAAACGAGTACAAGACCAGTCACCGCCGGTCGCATACTTCGATCAAGCGAATTTGCAGCCGGGTGACGATTGGCCGGACGAACTCGCCAACGCCCTGTGCAGTTGCAACACCTTCCTCCCAATCATGACCGCTCGGTATTTCACGCGCGAATACTGTGGAAGGGAATGGACAATCTTCGATGAACGTCGCAGGGGCCCTGGCAGTGCGCCCCCTCCGCTGATCATTCCGATATTGTGGGTCCCCCCTGTAGAGGGTCCATTGCCGGAATACGCCACGGACCTTCAGGTGATGTTTGACCCGATGACCGTTCAAGAAGCGACGGAGCAGCGAAACATCAAGGACTATGGGCAATATGGGCTGGAGCACGTGGCTAAGCGCAAGAAAACCACGCACATAAACGCCTACGACATGATTGTTGTGCAGCTTGCTGTCCGCATCATAGAAGTGACCAAGAAACATCCTCTTCAACCCCTTGCCCGAGCCGCCCTCCCGTCACTCAAGACTGCGTCAAATCGTTTCGCGACTATTCCGCAAGCACAGCCAGCGCTGGCGGCAGCGGCATCCGGCCGGGCGAATTTCGCAATCGTGGCAGCCAGTGAAGTTGAGTGGATGCCTTATGCGCCCAAGGAGCCCGAGCCAATCGGGTTGATTGCACAGGCCGTCGCTACCGAGAAGAGGTTGATCGCCAACTGGATGCCGGTTGGTCCCGGGCTCGTGCAATTACTGGAACAGGCCGAGACGGCCAACTCGGTCGCAGTCATGATCGTGGACCCCTGGGTTGTACAGCATCACTACCGGGACATCTTGCAGCAGTTCGACAAGCATCAGTTCCGCAACTGTGTCGTATTGATACCGTGGAACAAGTCGGACCCGACTATGCAGGCCGCACGGGATGTCCTGCTCGATCAGTTGCGGAATGTGCTATCGCGCAATTTCGAAGGCCGCAAGGAGACTTACTTCCGACCAAAAATCGAGGACCATGCATCTTTACGCGCCGAAATATCCTGTGCGCTGTCGGATCTTGAGTCCCTGCTCGCGCCATATCGCCAACCGGCACGGAAAACAGGTGAAAGTGACCACAACCAGCCGCCCCAACTGCAAACTTAGGGTAATGCATCATGAGCGAATTGACTGGAGGAAAGATTTTCACGTTTTACTCGTACAAGGGTGGAACGGGCAGAACGATGGCGCTTGCCAACATTGCCTGGATTCTCGCCAGCAGAGGTAAACGCGTCCTTGTCATCGACTGGGACTTAGAGGCGCCGGGTCTACACCGTTACTTCGCTCCTTTCCTTTCGGATCCCAAGCTTTCGGAGACTGATGGGCTAATGGAATTCCTGGCGCGGTACGTGGTGGACGTGACCAAGGAACTCCCCGAGGACACGGCATTGGATGACAAATGGTATCGGCCTTATGCGGATATCAAGCGCTACGCAGAGCCAATAGAGTGGCAATTTCCTGATAGCGGCGGCATTGACATAGTAGGCGCCGGCCGGCAAAACGCCTCCTACGGCGCCCGGGTCAACCGCTTTGACTGGGATGGGTTCTACAAACGATTCGGGGGCGGCGCGTTCCTCGACGAAACTGTCGAGCAGATGAAGGCGGCCTACCACTACGTGCTCATCGACAGTCGCACTGGGATCAGTGATACCTCGGGCATTTGCACAATTCACCTGCCCGATGCACTTGTTGTCTTCTACACGCTCAACAACCAGAGCATTGAGGGTGCTTCAGGTATCACGGATCATGTCGTTGTAAACCGGCGGGGACGATCCAAGGAGCCCTTTCGCGTATGGTCCATGGCAACCCGGGTCGAACTGGCAGAAAAAGAGAAGCTTGAGGCCAGGCGCCTGTTTGCGCGGGAACGGTTCGCTCCGTTTTTGGAGACGCTTGCTGGACTGGGCAATCAGCAGAATGAGGATTACTGGGGGGAGATGGAGGTTCTCTACGATCCCTTTTATGCATACGACGAAATCCTGGCGACGGTCGCCGATCTCCCTGGTCGGACAAATTCGGTCCTGGCAGCGTTCGAGCGACTCTGTGCCCGCATAACCAACGGCGATGTTTCGCGCCTGGGCGACGTATCGGAGACGAAGCGACGTGAGGCGCTTGAGCTGTATTCAAGAATTGGTATGACGAAGCCCGTTCTCAAGCCAACGGACCGCCGCCAATCAAAGACATGGGATATCTTCCTATCGGCGAGCGGGAACGATAGCCAACAGGCGGAGCGGCTCTACTACTTATTGAGGACTAGCTGTAAGGTCTTTCATGCGTCGAAAGAAATTGCTCCAGGGGAGCCGTGGGAGGAGAGAGTGATGGAAGCGCTTGAGCATTCACGCGCAATGGTCCTGCTCTTCTCGGAAGAGAGTGCCCAGCGCAACTCGAAGTGGATGTCCATGGAGATACAAGTCGCCCGCCGCCGACTGGAGCAGGATCCGACTTTCAAGTTAATCCCGGTGCAACTTGATCCCGGTGCTGACCCTCCTGCTGACTTCCTGAAGCGCTATCACTGGCTTTCAAGGCGAGATGGGGATATGCAGGACGTTGCTTTTCAGATTCGTCATAGCCTAGGCACCTCGAAAGACCACGAAGACGATAGCGAACACAATATCCTCATCACGGCTGAGCTCGACAGAGCTGTTAAAGAAAAGGCTGCGCTCAGAAAACTGACTCAAAGACTCACGATCGGACTGACGGGCGCAGTACTGTTCATATTGTTGATCATCGCTTTTAGAGCTTGGGACACTGTCGAAGACCTACAGGTCATCGTGCGAGCAAAGTATGTCCGTGAAAACGCGGGACTGGACAAGTCTCCCGAGCAAATAAACGAGGCAATGAAAGCAGAGATTCAAAAAGCTCTCACTTTTATTGGAAAAACACGTAAAAGCTATGTTGTAGATTTGCATAAGGTGCGCATCAACGACGTAAACCTGCCCGGGGCCCACTTAGAACAGGTTGTGCTTTGGGGGTCTGATTTGGAACGCGCAAATCTAGAGAACGCGCACTTGTACGACACAGATCTTGGAGGGACCAATTTTGATGAGGCCAATCTGAAGGGAGCTGATTTGAGTAGGTCATACATCTGGGAATCAAATATAGATGAGCCTAAGCGTCCGAGCACTCTAAGGAAGGCTAATCTAAGCGGAGCAAACCTAGATAAAGCTATACTCACAAAGGCGAACCTTCAGGAGGCCGAGCTAGGCTCGGCCATCCTTACACACGCCTATCTATTAGGTGCAGATCTTACTGGCGCGGATATGAGAGGAGCTGACATGACCGGTGCAAATCTTAGTGGAGCCATATTGGCTGGTGCAGATCTCAGAGGTGTTAAACTAGACCATGCTAATCTCAGCTTGGCTGATCTCTCGAAGGCAAACAACCTTCCGATAGGGCAGGTTAAATTGGCCAACTGGGATAAGGATAGCTCACCACAGTTACCACAAGTCATAAGAAAAGAATTGGAGAGTGACTGCTCGGAATACCTAAGCCCAAAGTCATCTCCGACTTGGTGTCAACTTGGCGCCAAAACACGCTGACACACTATGATCCATGATGACGGAGGGATGAATTGGAGTTACATCTTGCACTGTGCGGACCAAGAAGCGCAGGAAGACGATGTGAACCACAAAACGGGTCGGGAATCATTCTTTGGGAAAGTCGATTTCCTGGCATTGCTTGATCGCGTTCAACGCCTGTTGGAGGACGCGCGGGCTTCGGCTGTTTGTCCGGCCCATCGGCAAAGAAGTTGTTGCGAGTGGGCCAAGCGGCGGGTATCGGCTCGCGCGGGAGCGACAGGAGCAATATGAGGATGAATCCATCCTGCCTATCGATTGACATCAATATGTTTGGTCAGTATGATTTGATGCATGCGGACGACGATCAATTTGCCCGATGATCTCATGATCAGGATCAAGAAGCTTGCGACTGCGACCCACTCAACGGTGACCGCTTTGATCGAGGAAACGTTACGCGAGGGACTGGCAAGGCGGCGTCACCGACGCCGCGCATCGCGTGCGACGCTGCCTACGTATGGAAGGCAGGGACCATTTCCCGGAGTGGATATCGACGATACCGCCTCTCTGCTTGATGTGATGGGATCAAGCCGTTGATCCTGCCCGATGTCAATGTGCTGGTCTATGCGCACCGGCAAGACTCAACCCGCCATTCGGATTACCGCGAGTGGCTGAACCAGATTCTTAGATCGGATGCGGCTTTCGGGATTTCCGATTTGGTACTGAGCGGGTTCCTGCGCGTTGTGACCCATCCCCGAATCTTCCGCGATCCGACTCCTCTTCACATCGCAATGGAGTTTGTCGCGTCGGTACGTGACCATCCCAACGCGGTAACATTGGCGCCGGGCGAACGGCATTGGGACATTTTCCAACGCTTATGCCGCGAGGCGAACGCGAAGGGCAACCTCGTCGCCGATGCCTACTTGGCCGCTCTCGCGATTGAGACCGGTGCGGAGTGGATTACGACCGATCGTGACTATGCGCGGTTTTCAGGCCTGCGATGGAGGCATCCGCTCAACTGATCCGCCGCAGTGGCGCCCTGCCTCGATAAGAGCTCGCACCGTCCGCCTCAATCAGACAGCTCGGCTAGACACTTCTCCGAAAACACGTTCTGGCCCCTACTGGTTCAGGCTCGACGTCTGTTGGAAGACTCGCGGGCTTCAGGTGTTCGCCTCAGTTGCCAGCAGAGATCGGCTCGTGGGATGGATCGAATGATACCCGCCTCAATCATTGCCCGGAGGTGTGCGGTAAATGGTAGTGCCCATGTGGCTTGACCCGCCTGCAAATATCCAATTGTCTTAGTACTATAATATGATAGAGTATGATTTATGAATCACGAACGGAGGACGTTATGGCCAGTATTGAACGCATGACTATCACCATGCCTACTGACATGGCGGCGGTTATCAAAGCGGCGGTTGATGACGGTGACTATGCCTCTACCAGCGAAGTTGTGCGCGAAGCCTTGCGCGAATGGAAACAACGCCGAGCATTTCAATCTCAGGAATTTGCGGCACTGAAAGCAGATATCGATAAGGGATTGGCTGACATTGCTGCCGGTCGGGTACGTCCGTTTGATAAAAAACGAATCATTGCTAGAGGGAGGAGGTTATCAGCCAAGCCTTGACCCTCCATCTCACCGATGCAGCGGAAGCCGACCTTGCGGAAATCTGGGCATACATTGCGACCGAAGCCAATGAAATCACCGCAACCCGTTATCTTGAGCGGATCACCAAGACGATAGATGTGGTGCGGCAATCTCCGCTAATCGGCACGACCCGCGACCAACTCGGTACGGGCTTGCGCGTGACGTTTCACCATCCTTATGCCATTTACTACCAGGTGACTCAGCGCAGACTTATTGTTGTCCGGATTCTTCATGGTGCGCGGGATGCTACCGCCATCGCTGAGCAAGGTGGGTTTGTGCACTGACGCACGTTTTTACCACAGTCACGCCGCTTGGCTTACAGCTAGTCGGCGCAGCAAGGAACCATTCTTGAAATACGTGAACCACAAAACGGGTTCGGGAGGCCTTGTTTAGGAAAGTCACTTTCCTGGCCGTGCTGGCTCGGGCGCAACGCCTGTTGGAGAACTCGCGGGCTTCATTTGTTCGCCCTAGCCGCAGGCGGAAATCCGCTCGCGCAAATGGATCGACTGATACTCGGCTCACGCGTTTGCACGGAGGAGGGTAGTGTCCATGCGGGATGACACGTTGACATTGCTTGAGACACGCGAGTACGGTCTGTGTCATTAGGCACGGCATGGGGCGTAACAAGAAGCTGCGAATCCGCCTGAATAGTTTGAGACAGCGGATTACGGATCATCAAATCAAAATTGCGCTCGAACGCCAGCGCACAACTCCCAACGCGAGCCTCATCCGACATTGGGCGGTCGAGATCAAAGCTTGGGAACATACCGTCGAGCGCTTGGAGCGGCGGCTGACGAAAGGGAAGCACCATGATTAAGAGACGCGGACGATCCGTGGTTGCTGATAAGGGAGCGTTCCTCTCGCCATCGAGTGCGTTGCTTGACAATCACTTTGATGAACTGCTTGAAACCATCGAAGAGATTCGAGGACTGATCGCCATCTTGAAGTCTCTCCCGCATGCAAATGAGAAGCGAGAGGAGTATGAAGGACGGCTGTATGCAGCCCTGACCCATCTCGACCACCATGTCAAACCAGCGATCAAGGAGTGGGACCGCGTGGTGGATCGGATGCCCAATGACTGATCTCTGCATGCGTGAATGAACCGCTGCTATTCTCCACACATTGCCATAGCGACCACCACCGGGTTGAGTTCGACAATCTTGGGAATCCCAGGTGAAAACATGGACCCCGCCCATTCCTGCAAATCCACATTGCATACCTAAGCAAGGTGTGCCAGACTCGTTCCCGTCTTGGCGATCGCTTCGAGGTCTTCCCGTAGAGGTGATCGTGAAGCCAAGCGGCATCCGAACGATGCGAGCTGTGTGCGTATATGTCCACCATTTAATACTACGAACTGGTGAGGTGAACCATGACTTCGAAGACAGCGGCCGAACTGAAGAGTTTCCTTGAGATTCCGTATGACGAACTTGAAGACATGAATCTCAAGGCGGCGGAGCGCGCCGAGCAGGCCGGCGCAAAAGATCTCGAGCAGGAATATACGGCCTCCCTAAAAAAGGAAAAGCACATCAAAGCTGTCACCTTGTGTTTCTCAGATATCGAGGGACGTCTCCACATGCTCGACTACGACAAGAAGTTTCTGCTGGACTCGTTGGGAAATCTGACGTTTGACGGGTCGTCCATCCGTGGGTTCACACCGCAACATGAGTCTGACCTGCGTCTTGCCGTTGATTGGTCGTCCATCCGCTACTTTCCGGCTGATTTGATCGGAGCAGGGAAGGTGATCTTCTTTGCGTCTGTCCTGAATAGCGATCGGACGCCGTATCACAGCGACTTCCGAGGCATGTTGAAATCATTCACGGAGCAGCTCAAGAAAAAGGAAGGCATGACGGCCTATGCCGCCTGTGAAATCGAAGGCTTTCTGGTGGAAGGACCGAACGCCGAGCAACGGTACCGCGAACAGGGGCTGAAGCTCATCTCAACCGGCGGGTACTACCACTCGCTCCCGATGGATCCGCTCCGCCAGTTCATCGACAAGTCGGCGGAAGCCCAGCGAGCCCTGGGATTCAAGAACGAGAAAGATCATCCGGAGGTCGCGCCCTCGCAGTTTGAAATGAACTTTTCCTATGCTGATGCGGTGCGCGCAGCCGATCATGTGCAACTGTACAAGCTGATCTGCCGCCAAGTGGCCCGCTCCATGGGGCACACCGCCACATTTCTTCCGAAGCCGTTCGTCGGGATCAACGGTTCCGGCATGCACACGAACTTCTCCTTGAGCAAGAACGGCAAGAATATGTTCTACGATGCAAAGGGGAAAGACGGTCTCTCCGATCTGGCCTGGGACTTCATCCTCAAGCTGCTGAATCATGCGCCGGAGATCTGTCTTGTGTTCAATCCTTCGGTGAATGCCTATCGCCGGCTCGATCCGCACTTTGAAGCACCGAACCAGATCAAGGTCTCGGCGATCGATCGTGGCTCCATGATCCGTATCCCGATGGCCAACGAAAAAACGGCGCGCATCGAATTGCGGTCGGTCGCCCCTGATGCGAACCCCTACCTCGTGTTGTACACGATGCTCAAGACCGGTTTGGAAGGGGAGCGCTTGGAACAGGAACGGACAACCGGTGTGCGCGGTGGATTCCTTCCGGGCAATATCAATGATGCGATCGCGCTGTTTAACGCGTCGAAATTTGTCGCCGAAATCCTCGGCGACGACAGTAAGAAGAAGTATGCGAGCTTCAAGCAATTGGTGGCGGATCGAACTTCGAAAGAGCTCGGGACGATCGTGAAGGCTTCGGAAGTCCTCTTCCATCACGAAGTCACAAATCAGATGCTCTGGAATCAGTTCTAGCAGGCAGCGGGAAAGCCCTCCGTTCATCCTTCGAGAGTCTCAGGATGAACGGAGTGTTCGTTGTTAATGGACAGTTAGAAACAGTGGGTGCTTGGAAACCGCAGTTCCTCTTATACTTGTGGCCAGGACACTCGTCGGAACCAGCCAGGGGCGACGCCCTTGACGGACGTCGCCCCCTCTGAGTCTTGCGGCCGAGGTCGAGCTACAGCCAGGTCACCCGTTCGGCAGGCCGGATGTAGATGGGCTCTTCGACCTGAATGCGAGCCACTTCTTTCCCCGACTTATTGAAGCCCAACACCGTATCGTTGTACATCTCGAACCGCTTCCC
>PHGD01000136.1 GCA_011090425.1 Nitrospira sp. LK70
GATATCGAGCTTGTCGGCGCTGCGAGACACCGCGTGGATAGGTGCGCCTTGAGGCACCCGAATATCGCCGATCGGCCACCAGCCATGCCACCAGTCGGAAAAGCTGGGCTCCCAGGCTGCGGTATACACCCGACCATCGGTACCTACGACAAACACATCAAGTTTGTCAGTATTGCGCGAGACAACAGTGACATGTGCACCTGGTGCTGCAATACCCCCGTTGAGCTGCCACCAACCATGCCACCAATCCGTAAATGCCGGTTCCCATGCAGCCGTATAGACCCGATTGTCCGTACCGATGACAAAAACATCAAGCTTGTCAGTACTCCGCGATACTCCATGAATCGGTGCTCCCGGCAACGCCCTCCCGCCATTCAGCTCCCACCAGCCATGCCACCAATCAGGAAAGGCCGGTTCCCATGCAGCGGTGAAGATAACACCATTTTGGTCCGTCACAAAAATGTCCAACTTATCGGAACTGCGTGAGACAACTCCGACTTGTGAACGAGCCGGGACCCGAGGGCTGGTGAGAGTTACAACATCAATACCGACATCATGCCACGCCTGAAGCACGACTGCCTTCAGGGACGCGCCGTAGAGGTTACCCGCATGGTCGACGGTAAGATTGGCGAAATCCTGGAACTGAGCCGTAGCAGAAAGTCTTGAATCAAGCAAAGTTTGGTACCAAATGTTCCCGGCCACTTCCCATGCATGACCTCCGAGAGTCGTTGCAACAAGGAAGAACGCTTTGTTTGGAATGCCGGAGTTGATATGGACGCCGCCATTGTCTCCAGGCGTAGGGTCGTAGCGACTCATATGGTCCGGCTGAGGGTCTTTACCAAGCATCGGATCGTCATATGCCGTACCCGGTGCCTTCATCGACCTCAAAGCCACACCGTTGATGCCTACAGCCAGAAGCCCTGCACCAATCAGCCAGTCTGCCTGAGCCGCCGTCTGGCCGAGCGCACGCTGTTTGACCAACGAGCCAAAGACATCCGACATCGACTCATTCAGCGCACCAGATTGGTCGTGGTATTCAAGTCCTGCGGTCGCCCCAGTCACACCATGTGCTAACTCGTGGCCGATAACATCAATGGCAATCGTAAAACGGTTAAAGATCGTACCATCACCATCGCCGAATACCATTTGCGCCCCATCCCAGAATGCATTGTTGTACTGGTTACCATAGTGAACGGTCGCAACCAAATCCATCCCATTGTCATCAATTGAGTTACGCCCATAGACATCAGAAAAGAGATCGAAAGTAGCACCAAGACCGTCATAAGCTTCGTTGACATCAATATCGCCACTAGGCCCTTGGCCTTCGCTTCGGACCAACGTACCAGGCAGATTAGTAGTATTTGCGGCTGTGTAGACTAAGCGATTCCTGCGTGGGGGACCAACACTTTGTACTTCACCTAATCTCGCCTGTAACCGCCCCATGCGCTGAGCCCTAATCTGCTTGTCAAGTAACAGGGTTCGTTGTGCTGCAGCACGTTGGCTCTGGGTTCCTCTCTTCGCGATTTCATCGAGCATATACGGTGGAATAAAACTACACGTGCAGATTCCGTTCGTATGTTTGTGCCGATGCGTCATGCGCTCCTCCTTAAAATAGATATGAGAGAAAATTCTCCACAATCTGCTCAGCTATTTCGGTGGTGATGTCCGAGCGAGAGCCTCAAGACGAGATACAATTCCAATGAGAGCAGGATCGATAATCGGGTCGATGAACTGAATGGTGTGGGTGCGTGGACCATCCTGCACAGTGATGGTGTAAATACGATGGTCGGCAGCCCCTTTTTTTGGAGTGTTAATGTGCTCAGGGAGATTGAAGAAACGTGCTTTCTGTATGAGGGTTTCAAGTTCATTGGCAATTTTCGAATCGATCAGTGCCGTATCAATGCTAATGGGTTTGTTAAGTGCTGGGATATATGCAAGTCCGCCACTTCTGATCAACGTGATCTTCATATCAAGCAGACTCCTTTCCGAATGCCACCGTTGCAACCGCTAACCGCTTTGCCCAGCCTATGCCAGTGGCGAGACACCTAACAGGCTGCGGAAAAACGTTTTTGGGGCCTCTTCCAAAGCGTCAACTTCGATGTCTGGAATGACCTCTGACTTGCTCGAAAACCGCATTTGCTTGGATCAGGACAAGCGAACTGCTCACGCTGAGGCATTTCACCTGCCCAGGAGGAAATCGTGCTTTCTACGGGTTTCACCCAATGAACGAGCGAGTTTTTCCGCAGCCTGCTAATCTCGCCCTGCTCTTGTGGTGAAAGCACCGACATGCTAGTCACGCCGGCTTGCCACGGATCACCCTCAGCTGCCAGTCGCTCTCGAATTTGCGTTAAACTAACTTTCTCAGGCATTTGAATCCTCCTCGATTGGAATTGTTAATGACTATTGCGAGTTCATGTGCTTGCGTATCAAGCACTACGCGTATAGATATGTGCACGCTTAGTTATGTTCATCGTGACCTTCTTTCATTTGGATATTGGTCCTGCAGGCAATCTCGGCAGGAATCATTCACTGCCAGGCTCCCTCTTTCGTGTTCCGCTATTGCGAAAAGCAAGCGCGATGCCAGTAAGGAAACAGGAGCGGCCAGTTTTTACCGCATCGGCATTCCCTTCGCTTTCAACGTCTTACGTATTACAACTAGAAGGCTCGCGTGACACACATCTTCTCACTACAAACTCGTGTATCTGAATAGATCCATCACATGTATCTGAATAGATCCATGAGGTGTATTCAATCCGATCAGTCGATCGATAGGTTTGTAGCCTAGCGACCCAATACGGGTGTGTGGAATTTAGGTGGGAACGGAGAACATAAGGAGCTGATGCGACGGTGAGCCGTCGGCTCAAAAACACCAGAGTCCGCGATGCAAGATAGCAAGACCCTATAACTGTACCGAAACTGTACCGACGGCGACCTTTTCAGTTTTCGACAACGACTGGCTTGCTAACTTCTTATGCAAGTACTTCTTGCTCAGCGCGGTGGTGAGAAAGGCCGAGCGGATGGCGAGGGAGACAATTGTCGAACGCCTTCTATTGCTTATGCAATCCGAGTTTCTTCCTCCAATGCTCAATATACGACCAGTCGATCTGGAGTTGCGTCTTGTTCATCTCGATCTTTTCTAGGTCCGCCTGGTCTTGCAACCGGCCGGCGATCATCTTCATGAGCATCAGATCTTCCAATGCAAGTGTGGCTATCTGTTGACTACCAAGGAAGATCTGTCGGCGACGTGCCAGTGCAGACTTCAAAAATTCAGAGTCGGCCAACAAAAAATCGACAACGACTTCGTGTGTGTTGTGCAGTCCCGTGCATCGCCATATCGACAGGCCCTTTAGCTTCATCGGCCTGGGATGCACAATGATAGAAGTGAAGACCTGTGATACAAGAGACTGAATGCGCTGCTGAGAGGGAGAATCGAGAAGAATGAGGAGATCAATATCCGTAGTCGCTCGCGGTTCAACCAGCGCACTGAATGCCCACCCGCCGGCCAACGCATAGAGGACATTTCGGCGGTCCAACTCAACTAGAAGCTTAGCCAATGTATCAGCTAGGTCTGATTCGGCTGCCATGCCTGTTCTTTTGCCACGCGGATTTCGTGCATGACGTCGGCCATAGTGCAAGCGGGATTCTGCTGTCGCATCGTGGCAAGACGTAAAGCTAGCGCCAATTCGGTAAGTTCGATCCCTCGGAGCAGATTGGCAGCCATCCGCTCCTTTTCTACCTTATCGTCGCGTGGATGCATCGCGGCTTCCTCGCTTGCAATGGCTAGAAGTGTACTAAACGACTCCGAACTGAGCAACTAGTTGTCTCTCACTTGCCCTTGCGCCTTGTCAGCTTTCGGCGCCTGCTGCTCACTCGCCAGCTTCTTGTGCAGATACTTCTTGCTCACCGTCGTGATGAGAAAGGCCAGGCCGATGGCGATGGGAACAAAAATCGCCAAGGCGAGATTGGCGCTCTTCAACCAGCCCATCTCCTGTAACCCTTTGAACACATATCCACCAAGCCCCGCGAGATAATAGGCGATCACGATCACTGACAAACCTTCGACCGTATGTTGCAAGATCACTTGGCTCTTGGTCGTCTTGTCGACGCTTTGAAGTAATGCCAGGTTTTGTGATTCCACGATCAAGTCGATGCGGGTCCTGATGATCGCGATGATGCCCTCGAAACCCCCGCGGAGCGTATCGATGCGACGCAGGAGTTGCTGATAGCCTTCCGCAACTCCCGTAATCCCTCCCAACACGTAATCTGAGATCGGACGGTAGGAGTCCATTGGCTGCTCGGCGATGGACGTCAGCGTCGTGTGCACGATCTTGTCGTAGGGCAGCGAGGCGGACAACTCGAAGTGTAGCTTTCCCGCCATACGGTTCGTCTTCAACAGATCCTGGGTGAGGGTATTCATCCATCGTTGCAAGATTTCCGAGTTTGCGCGCGCGATGTGGGACGTAATGATTTCTCGCTGCTTCAAGTGAACCTGCTCAAATTTATAGATCTGGTCGATGGCGGCGGAGGATAGCGGCTTTTGCATCAACAACAAATGATAGTAGGTCTCGATCCGAACAATGGCATCGACGATGTCTTTCAGACGTGAAGGATCGCCTTGCGACGATCCGACGCCGACCCAGTACCGCTCTCGCCCTTGGTCATCCGGTGTAAAGCTCGTCGCGACGCATGTCTCTTCATTGAAGATTCGGCTTCCGTACAAGACGGGGCCTGGCAGCAGCCCACGCAATTCGCTCCGCGGTGGCAGCGTGCCCGTCGTCAGAAGAATGTCCAATCGGCAGACCATCGACCCAAGCGGCTCCATAGGAAACGTGTAATCCGGAAACCTCAATGGTCCGAAGGTCACTGTTCCGTTCGCTTGCGACGGGACATGCCAGAGTTGGTAATTGTAGTATTCTGTATGCGCCTGCCAGATGAGAATGAGCCGATCGCCGTCCTCGGATTCCTTCATGCCGTAGCCGAAATTGTCCCGGAGATCGGTCGTCTCGGCGGGAACCTTAAAATGTTCCAATAACGATTGGAATTCCGATCGACTGGCTGGACGTTGCGTCGGCGGGTCGGACATCCGAAACGCTTCGTAGTGCATATGGGCAGGCGCACGCAACCATCTCCCAATCGGCTGGTGCGGACGTTCATGCAACTTTCTCAAGAACGTCTCAGTCCTCGACTCAGATATATCCGACTGATGCACGGTTCCTCCTATATGATACGTTGTGCGAATGCGCTTATTATAAACCGGGCCGCTTCTCAGCCGTGACAGCGATCACGAGCAACTGATCGGCGCGTCGCACATTGAGTTGCAACACCTGTCCAGCCTCAACCTGGCAGAATCGTTTGGCTTCCCGCTCAGTCCTGGCTTCGGACAGCGAAGCCCCATTGCATGCGATGATCCGATCGCCGACCTTGAGTCCGGCCTTGTCCGCCGGCGTCTCACTTCCTAATTCTTTGACGACATAGAATCGACTCACATCGTCCCCCTGCAGTTCCCAACTCACGCCGATCTGCCCGGATCCCAACAATCCGGTCTGCGCACCGAATCGAGCAAGCATCCGATGGACAATCAGCCGAGCAGAACCTTCAGGATCGTCGGTGGTCGGATCGGTCAGATGTCCTTGACCGCTGAACAGCAACAAGCCCGTCTCAACGTCGATCATCCGCAAGGTCAGCGAGACACTATGGGCTCGTTCCTGCTCACGCCGTTCCCACTGCTGCACTTCTCCGACAATAATGGCGTGAGCACCGATCAATTTACCCGCCTCAAGGGCATCCGCATCGTCGGCATGGGTCAACTGGATCACCTGTTCCTTCAACACTTCATCCAGTTTGGACCGTTCAACCATGTCCACATCCAGATCCAACATGAGATTTGTCACGATACCCGCCACGCGTGAGCCGGTTCCTGGAGCGCCGTCGGCATCTTTGAACAGCATGACGGCCATCGTATGATACTGGTCGATCGTCTCGCGATTGATCGGCCCGTTGCCCGTCACCACCGGCTCCGGTCGGACCCCACGTCCATATCGTGTCGATGTCATCCCACCGGCGGTGACGCAGACGCGCCGCCGCTGAAGGATCGCCGCCGGAGGTCCCCAGGCACAGAGTTCATCATCCACCAAGACCACATGGTGCGGATACTCGCGCTGATCCGATGCGAAATTCGTAAAGGGATACAGGATGCATCCGCCGAACCATACTGAAATCGGGCAATAGGCGATCTCGTACAGCCATTGTCTCCTTGCCGTCAGCGAATATTCCCAGACCAGTATCCGCCCATCGTCACGGAGAATTCGGTCCGGTCTCCCGATTTCCTGTAGGACCTGCGCTTTCGTCATGGGAACCGACAATCGATCCAGTTTCGCCTCTGATTTGACGATCGTGTAACCGACGCCACAGCCGGATAATAGTGCCGGCGCCATGGCTGCGATGACCAATGCAACCTCCCGGAGCCGGACAGCGCAGAGGGAGAGGAAGGATTGCATCAGGCGTGAACCCTACCATTCGACAGGGCAAGCTTCAACGAGGATGTGGTGGATTTTCCCACAGAAACTGCCCTGAACATTCAGTTGCAGGAGGGATCGAAAGGCATTTCGGCGTATGGCTGATACGTGTCACCCAGCGTGAGGAGGATATCTCCCCAAACACGCGTCGGATCTTTTTCAAACACCACCTGAGGGTCCGCCGGCAACGTGATCCACGATCCGGTCTTCATCTCATTTTCCAGCTGGCCCGGTCCCCATCCCGAATACCCAAGATAGGCGCGGAAGAATTCCTTCGTTTCGACCGCAGTGAGGATGCGCTCGACCATGCCGACGTCCCCGCCAAGACAGACCCCGTCGAACACGTGGTGCGCATTGTCCGGAAACTGATCACCCCGGTAGAGCAGCATCACTTGATTCGTCTGCACAGGGCCACCTGCATAGAGCACATGGCCGGCCCCCTCGATCACCGGAACCTGTGGGAGCGCTTCGGAGATGGACATGGCAGTGGGACGATTCACGATCACGCCGAGCGCTCCTTCCAAGCCGTGCTCACACAGCAAGACGACGGTCTGGCGAAAGTTCGGATCTCGCAGACTCGGCGCCGCGATCAGAAAAATACCTTTGCGGAGTTCGGTATTCATGCACGAATCCTACTCTGCCCATACAACTTGCGCAAGCACCGGATGTGAACAGGATGTGTGACGCGGGATTACATCTTGTACAGCGAGGTGCGACGGTCGCGAAACAGATCGTTGTAGCGATTCACACTCTTGTTGCGGGCTTCCGCCGGATCGATCTCAACAATGGTCAGCTCTGCCTGGTCACGAGAGGCCCGATGTTGAATAACTCCTTTAGGCGAGACCACTTCGCTCTGGCCGATGTAGGTCAACCGCTCCTTGCCACCCCGTGCTTCGCTGCCGATGCGATTGCACGTCACGGCAAACACCCGATTCTCGAGGCACCGGACCGGCATGGAGTCCGGACAGTTCGGCAAGACCAGGTTGGATGGATGGCAAATGATCTCGGCTCCCTGCATCGCCAATGTCCGCGCGGCCTCCGGATAGTACCAATCGAAACAAATCATGATACCGATCTTCACCGGCCCGATATCCCACACGAGAAACCCTGAGTCACCCGGAGTGAAGAACAGCGTCTCTTCGAAAAAAAGATGGGTCTTCCGATAGCACCCAAGGAATCCGGACGGTCCCACGAGCACGGCGGAGTTATAACAGCTGGAACCGGACCGTTCAGGGAGCCCCCCCACGAGATGCATCTTCCGACGTTTCGCGATGTCGATCAGACGACGTACCGTCTGGCCGTCCGGTACCGGCTCAGCGAGCTGTTGCGCCTCCTCTTGAGAGAGAAACTGATAACCGGACGCGAACAACTCCGGCAGCACGAGGAGATCCGCTTCTACCTGTTCCAGCTTGGCCGTGACGACGTCGAGATTCTTCGCCACTTCCCCGAACTGTGGATCGAACTGGTAAAACCCGACTCGCACGGCACGCTCCGCTTCATAAGAAAAGCGGGCAGGGATTCTGTCCCTGCCCGCTTCACCAAAGGAACATTGCAGCAACTGTAGCTGCTCTTCGTCGACTACTTCACTTCAGCCAGATGCATGGCCGCCGCTTCGGCATGTTCGGTACAGGCATCGGCATGTCCGGCCTTGCCATGTTTCACGGCTTCCGTCAGGTGTTTCACACCTTCCGCCCCATGTGGGTTTTTCGCTGCCGCCTGAGCATGCTTGAGTGCTTCACTCGCATGCTCAACACAAGCATCGGCATGGCCTTCTTTTCCATGCGCCGCCGCGCCCTTCGCGTGTTCAACGGCTTCGGCAACATGTTTATCGGTGGCGAGCGCTGAACCACTCAGCGCCGGGACGCCGACCAATACGCCGATTCCGAATACCAACATTACGCTACGACTGACTCTTCTCATCATGGCTGCCTCCTTGATGGTTGAAGATTCGCAGTTTCACGTGTAAGGATTTCATAAATTCACCTTACACATCGCTGCTCGGACTGTCAAGAATGTTTGGAGGCAGCATCGAATCCGAGGATTCTCCATTCCCACCACGATCCTGGATAGTTGCTGATCTTCGGATACCCGACAAGCTTGAGGATGAAATAGAGCCACGCCGATCGCACACCGCCGGTACAGTAGCAAATGACTTCCTGCTCGCGGCCTACCCCTCTTGCCTCCAAGAGCTCCTTGATTGCAGAGAGATCCTTGACGGTTGCATCCTTGTTCAGAAAGCCATTCCACGCCACATGTATGGCTGAGGGAATGTGCCCGGACCGCGGAAGGCCGGACACTTCTTTCCCAAGATATTCTTCAACGCTGCGCGCATCCAGAACAGCCGTCTGGGGATGCGGCTTCCTGACGAGGCCTTTCAACTCGTCCTTCAGGGCGATCAGAGCCCGCACCGGTTGAGCTTTGAAATTTCCCATCATTCGAGAGACCGGTCCATGCTCGAAGGGTCGCTTCTCCGCCGTCCATTTCACCCATCCGCCGTCCAAGATACGCAGTCGCTTGTGACCCAGATATTCCAGCATCCAAAACATCCGCCCTTCATCGCCCCAATTGTCGAATGGATTGGAGTAGATCACGATATCG
>PHGD01000035.1 GCA_011090425.1 Nitrospira sp. LK70
GGCGATCGAGGTGGGTGAGCTCGATGCCTTGGGAGCAGCCAGAACTCCGGTCAAACGAACCGGCACGGCGAGACTGAGAAGGTCCAAACTTTTTGGTCTGGGTGTCAGCACCAGGTCCAGGTCTTCCGTGCCGAGGTTCAACAGCCCGGCAGCTGCGACCGAATAGTCGCGTGCGTCGATCAAGAGCGCGTCGGTCTCCATTTCTCCATTCTGGATGTCGATATACGCGGCTGCGCAATTATATTGAGAGGCCCTCTCCCGACCCCACGCCTGCGACAACATGGCCGTCATCAGATTCGATGCCCATATGTGGATGAGCCGATTCTCCCATGTCGCAGGCCCTGCGACGATTTCAAGATGGCCGTTCGCGTTCCCCATCACCTCTCGAACGTCTTGGCCCTGTCCTTCGGCGGCCAGATAGATATCGGCCCGCCCTTCCACCTTGTCCGTGATATTGAACGCTTTGAACAGTCCGCCGTAATCAACATCAATTGCCGTGATCCCAACCGTGACATGCGGAACCTTGCCTGTGCCGTCTATCGTGAATCGCCCGGTCTTCGTCGACCCATTGTGGGACAATGCCATTGGACCAACGGTCAAGACGCCATCCTTCAGCGTCAACATCGCCGTGACCTCATCCGCCTCCACCGGTGGAACCGCGAGCCGTTTGATCGTCCAGAAGAGCCAATCAGGGATGATTCTCAGTCCGGCCGAATCCGAGGCCGCCTCAGCCGTCGTTTCCGGCGACGACTCCTCACTCTCCATCGCGACATCTTTCGAAGCAGGTCGTTCCTGAAACTCCAAGTCGACCAATTTTGACCAGAACGTTCCGGTCACTCTTGGCCGAGATTCCCCCCAGGCGACCTCGATCTTCCCGGCGACATCGCTCCTGCCGGCTCGCGCTTGGAGATCGGACAGGGTCACGCTCTGATCGGCATAAACTACATCACCAGACAGCTCATACGAACCCAGCTCAGGCAGGTCGTGATCAAACAAGGCAGCGAGACGCGGCAACGAAGCCCCCTTCAGGCTGACGTGGAAATCAGCAGTCACTGTCCTGCCTTGAAATCCCGCCTGCCCCTGCGACTCCAGGGCAATGTCCTGCCCCCGCAGAACCAGGGTCCAGGGCAGGTATGCAGGGAGATCGAGCGCTTGTTTCAATGGAACGCTCGTGGCGGTGAGCGTGAACGGAAGGTCACGCGTTTTACCCTGGAGACTGAGGCTGAGAGGCTCGTGGCTTCCACCAGACAGGCCTGCCGCTGAGACCGTGACCGGTCCCACCTCATGGCCGCCGGTCCCGGCAATATGCAAGGCACCCGGTGTCCCAGTCACGTTGAACGAAACGTGGTCCACCAGCTCTTCAGCCCTCCTCCCTTCGCTCGTCACGTCGAGCGCGAGATCAGTCGTTCCTGTCACACGATCGGTTATCTTCGCTTCGCGAAGCAGCGCGCCATAGTCGAAATGTCTCGAACGAGCCCCAAGTTTTAGTCGAGGCACAGCCGCTCCGCTGTCGAACAGAAGAAGGGCTTCCAGATCTCCATATCGGTGCATGGCCGAAGAAGAGGCATCCATTCGCCCACGATCTGCCGTGAGATGCAGCAGCAGCCTGCGTAGGTGGAGAGGGCCGGTATGGAGTTGGTCGATCTTCCATTTCACGTCCGCTATGAGCCACGGCGGAATCACCGGCACCACCGGGTTTCCACGGCCGGACATTACGTTCTCCCATTTGTCATGGCCCGCCGTACGATCCATGAAATCCTCTGCGCGCAGGCGGCGCGATGTGAGGTCGGCCGTGACGGCAAGTCGGTCACTCTCCGCCGCCACATCAAGCCGTCCTGCTCCATCGCTTTCTCCCATCTGCCACGAGAACCTGGCGCTCCAGGGCCCGCCGCGCTCGCCCTCCACATGACACGACAAGCGAAAGGGGCCGCCGGCCGGCAGGGAGGAATCGAACTCGTCAAGCCTGCGGCTCTGTGCTCGAACCAGCACGGACCAGGTCTCATGATTCATCGGCCGGCTCACCGTGGCATCCACCAACAGCCAGGCCCGACCGATTTGGAGGGCCGCGTTGATCGGCCAGGCTCCATCGCCCAGCAAGGCGGGAAACGAGCCGGTCGTCGCATGAAGGCGGAATGGCCGCAGCCCGTAGCGGCCGGTCAGGTCGATTCCCCCGGGACCAGACCCGTCCAAGGTCGCCTGTCCCTTGTCAAACGAAAGCTCAATCGGTCGTCCCGACAAGGGATCGTGGAACAAGAAGATCGAATGATCCGTCCGAAGCGAGACGGCCAACGACCTGAGGAGCGCCTCCCATGTCTTTCCACGAGCTGTTGCACTCAGCACGGCATCGGTCATGCCGATCAGAGCACCTGACAATTCCGTCTTGAGCCTCGCCGGTTCAAGTCCCCGCCCGGTCACAGAGAGCGAAAGCGATGGAACATCCGAACGGACATCGATCTCCGTCCATCCCTCGATCATCGTTCCCAGGAAGTCGGCAGCCGGCACCCTGATCTGGAGCAAGCCCGCTTCCAAATTTGCCTGGACCTGTAACGAGCCGAATGCGCGCTCGCCGAACACGACGGAATCGCACGACATCGCGATGGCAAGATCCCACTCCTTCAACCATTCGATGGAATGGGCAACCTCCGAAGCGCTGTGTCCAGTTGAAAAATCGTTCAGGTCGATTTTCCGAGAGGTGGCGGTGGCGGAGAGGCGCGGCCTCCCCTGGTGGTAGCGGAGCGAGGCATCCGCCGCCAAATCGCTCGTGCCCAACGTCGCCTTCAGACCAGTGGTGGTCACCTCGTCGCCGGCTGCTCTCACTCGTCCGGTCATTCGGTAGGGACCAACCGACGGCCAGTCCACCGCCAGTAACCGATTGAGCTCGGCCAGGTGAGGACCTGCGGCGGTAAGCTGAACATCCAACAGAGGCGAGCCCAAGGGCAGCCCGATGTTGCCGTCGACCGTGACCGTCATTCCCGGCGTGTGAGCCTCCAAGGCCAACGGCCACCACCCTTGCCTACCGTTGGTCGCATCCAAGAACCTGCCGCCTGTTGCGTCGATCGCAACAGGCACCCCTCTGAACTCTCCGCTTGCGACAAGATGTGCGGGCCGATCGGGAACCATGTCCAGGTTCGCTTCATGGAGCGTCATCCGCTCCGTTGCGGCAGAGGGTGAAAGGCTGAATGTGGCCGCCGCGCGGGTGAAATGGATCGCCTGAATCTGCACCGCAAAGCCGGACGGTCTCGACTTCGAGGCAGCATCCGAGGTCGTTGATCGTTCGCCGACTTCTCGCTCAGGGAGTTTTTTAGCGAGCACCACCTTGAGATCGGTGACGGCAAGGGACGGAATGATGATCGACCGGCGCAACAACGACGGCAAGTCGATCGACAGCTCGATCTGGTCCGCTGTGGCGAGGTCGGCGAATCCGTGATCCGATTCCTCGGCGACCGCGACCTGCCTGAGGACAACCGTCGGCTCAAGCGACAAGGTCCAGGTCACCGGCCCGCTGATCGTGACTCGCTTGCCGATGCTCGCGCCGACTCTCTCCGTCAGCCAATCCCGCACCTGCGTCGTCACGTTCAGCCACAACCATAGAGATGCCGCTGCAACGATCACGAGCAGGGCAAGCGCACCGCCCCAGAGCGCGAATCGAGCCGATGACTGCCCTATCGATTTCACGTCTTCCAGTGGAAACCCCTTGCCCGTCCGTTCGCTCCCACTGCATCGTCATGCCGCCGCCGATCCTCACCGTGATCGCGGCACAGGTCGCAGCAGATTGTTATTGTTTGCTTGTCAGAGAGTTGTCCAGGACTTCACCTTGGCTGAGATCGGTGAGCCCTGTCGGCGGCGTGCGGTTTTTATTGCAAGCCGTTTTCCAGACGTTTGAAGTATAGGTAGGCTCCCACCATCAGGAAATTGATAATCACCGCGACCATGTTCCATCCGATCACGGGCCTGGACTCGATCAGGAATCCGTAGTACACCCACACAATCTGAAACGAGCCCATGATCCCGGCCATCGTGGGATTCATGCCCCGACTGGACCGTCGCTTGAGCATCGCGATCAAGTCCGGCATGGCGGCGAAGGTCGTCCCGAATCCCGCCACGAAACCGATAATTTCATGCAGCGGCATACACCGCTTCCGACGCGGTCGAACCAGCCTCATTCTTGCAGCCGGCTGACGCGGGTATGAGGGTCAGTCCGACCAGCCTGGACAGAACCCTCCGGGAGGGCTCACTCACAGTTCCCAACGATGACTCCTCAGTGAGCATGGGACCACGTCCGCCGGCAGAGTATAGACGTGTGGAATGGGAAGAAGAAAGAGAGAATCGAGCGGAGACAGAATGTGCCTTCACGGTTTGCTTTCCTCAGAATACAATCCGGTCGGTGGAGGGTCAAAACGTATAGCTCCCGCCGAGAAAGACATTTATATCGCGAGCGACTTCCCCCTCGAAACTCTGCTTTCGCTGTGACCGTTGGAATCCGGCCAGGATGGCCACTCGCTCGCTCACGCGGTAGCGGAACTTACAATCTCCCTGCCAGACGGTCTCATGGCCGCCCTTGCGCTCGTCTCCTTCGAGCCCGCTGGTCCAATCATTGCGCTCGAAATGCAGCCCGATCTCCGCCGACAGTCGCTTGGTCACCTCGGCTTCGAGTCCGAGCGTGACGTAATTATTGACGTAAGACGTGTCGTCCTCGAATTGCGGTTGGTTTCGCCCATCCGCCAACCCTCGCTCGTAGTGATAGCCGGCGACAAGCGCATAATGCTCCATGAAATGCCAGACGAGGTGCGGGCCTATCGTCCAAAACGTCGTATCGCGTTGCGCCCATTCGTCGTTGTACAGACGGGCGCCGTATCGAGCCAGCAGCCGGACTTCCCATTGCTTGGACAGATTATGCTCCAACCTTAGGGATCCGATGTGGCTCGTCACCCGCTCCTCTTGAATCGAGTCCGTGCGCCGACTTTCATTGTCACCCAAGAGTAGATCCGGCGCGCTGTAGTAACGCAGACGGACTCTCGTGTTCTGGTCGATGTGGTGGAGCATCTGCAGCCCGAACGTGCCGTGATTGAATCCCGGATCGACGGCATAGATGTACCCCTGCCCTCGGAACGAAAATTCGGTCCGACCCAACCGAGACGCCACGGATTTCATGACAGTGACCTCCGGCTCGAACACCATATCCGAACCCTTGCCGATCAACGATGAATCCAGGGCAGGCTGGGTCGGATCGCCATCGAGGTTGAAACGGCGCGTGGCGGAGAACAGCGCGACATCGTCGGTGTAAAACAGGATGGCCCGCCCCTCGATCGCCGTCTCGGCGAGCGCGGCAGGCGCCGTCACGAGCAGGAGCAAGACAGAAACGAGCAATCGTCCTGGCATGCGGCGCTTATTCACCCTGTTCAATGCTGGATAGACTCCCAGCCGAGTCGATCTATGGCTAAGCCTCCAGAACTCAACGCGAAGGGATGAGAAATTTGTAGCCTATTCACATCTTCGGCGCAAGCTGCTTTCCGACACCGCCCCCGAACCGTCGACGGTCAAGAATGGCGGGTGTGCTCGGCTACTATCGCCGGCCATGTGTGATCAGCTTAAGATCATGATATTGAGAAGCTACAAAGGCGGCGATTTAAACAGGATGTCGAGCTTCGCCCATTCGAGAGTCGGGGTATCGGTGTGAGACACGTCCGGCCGTTGCTGTCTTGCGCCGCCGCACAGGAAGAACGAGCGATTGATACCCCATCGCAGGCCGCCTCGGACCTCCGAAACTGAACCACCGGTCGGACGATTAGTCTTTCCAATCGATCAGCGGAAGCTCACGAGCCACATTCTCCCGAGCGGTCACGCCACGCTGAAGTAACTCAACCCTGGCCCGTTGCGACAACGTTCCACTTAGCCAGATCTCGATGGGTGCATCATTCCCCGCCATAGCGGCCCTCTTCGCGAGACGGTTATAGGCTGCCTCGGTTCTCTCGCTCCAAATTCCATGGTCCATGGCCAGTGGACAAAACAGCGTTCCTTCTTCAGTGAAACCGACCGGAATACGTCCGACAATGTCAATATTCACGATGGGTGCTTTCTGCTGGCTGTAGGCCAGCAGGAGTTCGGCTTCTTGCTGGTAAAACAACGCTTCTTCCTCCGACAGGGCATTTAAGGCCGCGCCGAGAAAGCGGTCTCGGTGTGACGCCTTCGTCAGTTCCTCGAGAGCGAAAGCAATAACCGTTTTATGCCGGGGGCTGTATGACGGATGGGTCAGAAACTGGCGCGTTAGTTCGTCATCGATCTGCATGGCCTTCAACTTCTTTTCGCTGAGACTGTACAGATCCGACGGCCCCTGCTCCTCCAGAGCTTGATTCAGCACCTGTACGGTTGTGAGGGAGGTCAACATCAAGGCCAGCGGGTTGGGTGCGGGAACCACCATCAAGGCAAAGGTGGTGGTATAGCCTGCCACATGCGCCCAGGCGGCGCGATCTAATTCATGCTGCAGGGCTGGATTCGTTGAGTAGGGATCCACGTGGTAATGAGCGGCGATACGGCGTTTATACGCAGACATTTGGGCAAACGATTCAACAGTGTTGTCTTCATAGGGTCCCGCCTCGTACGAAAGGCTGTCCTTGGACGATTCGATCAGCCGAGAGATTCCCGATGGGATTCCGACAAGCGTTTCTCTGGGTTTCGAAGCAAGGCGTCCAACAGCTTTTAGAGGAGTAATCCATTCCTGAACTGCGGCCTCGCTCGTCAGCCCGGCGAGGTTGCGCTCATGCAAATCGGCGATAGCCGTCAGCTCGCGTCGCAACCGAACAAACATGGTGCTGCCGCGAGCGACAAACCGACCATACGGAGATGACAGGGAATACACATTTGTATACCCGTCGTGGAGGATCGGATCCTCGACACGGTATTGTGGGCCTGCAACGAGGTCCGGTCCCAACACCTGCTCGGCCGGTTCTTCTTCCGGTACTTCGTATGGCTCTCCCCATGAGTCTATGACGCTCACCAGGCCAAGGATGAGAACCACGAGGGTCGAGCAAGTCGTCCGAGCCATTCTCCCTGTGTCAATGTTGGTTGCTTGGGCCTGTCGGCATGAGGGAATCATGACCGGATCTCATCGCTCATTGAACGGAAATATCCGCTTCCAGTCTTGCTTCATATCCACGACCGTCCAGCTTTTGGCCATCGCCTCATCCAGCGCCTTGTCCAACTTGCCGACATGCGAGGTACGGTCATAGGCCCACTCACGTTCGGCATCAGTATGATGGACCAGTCCCATGAACCGCAACCCGGATCCGGCGGCCGTCCATTGCAACATTTGGAGATCGCCGTCGGAATTGCCGAACCCAAAGATGGGCCGGCGGCCGATGAATTTTTGAATGCCGATAGGCTTGCCCTCCTTGTCATCGACAAAATCTACGGCAGGCAACTTCACGATGACGGGCGTGCCGTTACGCACCTCGAACTTCTGCTTCCCCATGCTCCCAACCACCTGCTCGGGTGGGATGCCGTACACCTTCTCGACCCAGGCACGCATGAATTCCACGCCACCTCCTGAAACGATGAAGGTCTTGAATCCATTCGCGCGCAGATAGGCAAGCAGTTCAATCATCGGCTGATACACCAGCTCGTGATAGGGCCGCTTGAATCGTGGGTGCGTCGCCGTGGCCAGCCAATTCTTGACGATGCCGTCGAACTCGTCAGTCGTCATGCCCGCGTGCGACGCGGCCAGAACCTCTAACAGATACTTTTCACCGCCGGCGGAAAAGACTTTCTTGTCCCCCTCCAGCAGCGCCCTGAACGGCTGCTTGGTCTTCCACTCCGGATGCTGCGGGGCCAACTCCTTCACACGGTCCAGCGCGAATTGCAGCTGGAAGTACATCGGTTGTTCCGCCCAGAGCGTGCCGTCATTGTCGAAGACTGCGATGCGCTCGGCGGGCGGCACGAAGTCTGGACCTCCTTCTTTTGTGATCTTCTCGGCAAAGGTGACGAGAGCAGTCTTCACCGGACCTTCATTCCACGATTGCAGAGGGTCCTCTAAGGCTGACACGACGCTGTGCGGGACGACGATCAGCAGCACTAGAAGCCAGAACACCTTGTTGACTCGCGATGCTGTCATCGGTCCTCTCTTTCTGGATTCAACGCTGGGCTGAATCGGTGAACCTGGTCGGTCACGCCCTTCTTGATCCGTACGTGGTTTATACATGCATCGGTCGTCCGTCGCCAAGGGTCACCCAACCCCGAATGATCCGGTACACGAACCAGAGCCTGGAGCACGATCATCGGCAGCCACGTGATTCAGTGATGTCTTGACATCAGTGCCTGTGATGCTATGATGCCTACATGCGCACGACTGTCCGTATCGATGATGAACTCCTCCGGAAGCTGAAGGAACAAGCACGCAAGGAAGCCACCTCTTTGAACCGCCTGCTCGATCGGACACTTCGCGCCGGCATGCGCGCCACGCCCAAACCATCTTCGCGGAGGCCCCGTTACCGGGAGCGGACCCACGCAATGGGCTCGCCCAGAATCACGCTCGACAAAGCCCTGGCATTGGCCGCGGCACTGGAGGATGAAGAGATCGTCAGAAAGGTCCTTGGCCGCAAGTGAAATTGATCGATCTCAACATCCTTCTTTATGTCATCAATGAAGACGCTCCTCATCACGGCCCTATCCGCGTTTGGTGGGAGCAGGCCCTCAACGGGGAGGAATCGCTGGGGCTGCCGTGGGTCGTCCTGCTTGGCTTCCTCCGTATCTCCACCAACCACGACATCTTTCCACGGCCGCTGGATGCCGATACGGCCATCTGCAAAGTCCAGGCTTGGTTGTCGCTCGACAACATCAGTCTCTTGCGCGAAAAAGACGAGCATTGGGAGATACTTCGTTCCCTACTGAGCGAATCCGGCACCGCCGCTAATCTGGTGACCGATGCCCACCTGGCCGCGCTCGCCATCAGTTACGGTGCCGTCCTTGTCTCATGCGACAATGACTTTGCCAGGTTCAAGCGACTGCGTTGGGAGAATCCGATCGGCCACAAGCCACACCGTCGGACGTGATCAGCGGCCGTTGTCGTATGCGCGGTCGATAAGCCCGCACCGTGTCATTCCATCTCTTCATGCCCGATACGCCGTTTATAGATCCATCGGCCGACCGTCGCTAAGGATGACCCACCCACGCACGATCCGGTACACGAACCAGAGCCCGACCAGGGCGATCGACAGCCACGCGATGAGGAGGCCGACCCCAAACGTCGCGATGATGAAAACCACGCAGAGCGAGATCCAGAGCAGTCCGAACCAGAACGTCCGGATCTGCCAACGAAAATGCGAATCAAGCCAGGTCCCGCGCGCCTCGCTCCGCTTGAGGTAATTCAGAATGACCGCGATGATCGACGGCCAGCCGGTGAGGAACGCGCCAACGATGGTGGCAGTGCCGATGATGCCGGTGAAAAGACTGAAGGCATGCAGCGCGTACACGACCTTCGTCCAGGTGACGAGGGAATCCGATGGCCGCTCCATTCCGGTCTCCACTGTTCTCCTTTCGCGCGATGGTGACACTCTGGATGGTGCCAACAACCTTGTCGTCTCTTTCCATGTAGTCGTTTCCGTGACGGTATGCCTCAGCTATCTGCACAACGTCATAAAAGATGCCCACACTGCAGGTGATTACTTGATCGCCTGTCTCTGCTCCAGGAACACGCGCGCCTGCTTCTCCCCGTCGGCCATGAGCACTCCGATGTTCTCCGGGCTGCGGTCGAGCTTGCTTTCGTAATCAAGCTTCGCCTGCAGCTCGTGGGACATTTCGATGAACGGGATATAGTACTCGCGATCTTCGGCACCTGGGTTGGAGCGCGGGATGCGGATCGGGTGGTCCACCTCAAACCGACGCAGGAACTCAGGCCTGAATGCATCCATGCCCGGAAGATCGTTGATAAACGCGACTGCGTCGAGCGACTGGAAGAGGGACACGTTGCCCACCAGCTGGTTGCGCCGGTCGGCGATCGCCTCCGGCGTGGTCGGGACCCGGTCACAGCCGGTGCCGTTGATCTTGATCACCCAGATCTCGTGCGGCAGGCCGTCCTCGCTGACGTACGTCGGTCGGATCAGTTCCTTTACCGGCGGGTTGTCGCGCGAATCGGGGGCGTCAACGTGGATGAAATCGCAGTACTGCTATGCCCCCTGCTTCCCCTTGCCTCTGGCAACCACCGCGATCACCTGAAAAAGCTTCTCGACTCGAGCCTTATATTGGTTCATGAATTGAGCCGTCCACATCTTGTTGTATTCGATGGCAGCGCTCTTTTTCATTCCCGCATCCTTTTCACCAAGGGGTGAGGAATAGTGCGCAATGAGACGGTCAAGCTCGTCTTCGCCGAAACTCGTCGAATAGGCATGTTTTAAGTGGTCATGGAGAGTCTCGACCTGTCCTATCGATTTTCGGATGTCTGCCAAGAATGCTTCAATAAGTCGCTCGATTTCCTTCTTTTTCTCCCCAGCCACATGGGAATAGGTGTTTCCTACGGCTTTTCTTATTTGCTGTTCGTATTCGCTGATATATTTCTGAGTAAGAGAGTCGTATTCCGACTCCAGCTCTGAGACTCGGATCAGAGTAAGCAGTTTCTCAACCTTGATCGACTTGGGGTTCTCAATTGTTGCCGCCTCGGCGGAAGCCACACCGGAAATCAGCGTCACGCAACAGAACCAACCTCGTAGAACCATCAACGCAATACTTATGTAATGTGTCCGCTCCAAGTTGTGCATCGTTCTCACCTCTTGCGATCGAGTCTACATCGTATGGACCGATCGTCAAGAAATAGAGAATCTTCGATCACCAGGCTGGACTCAACCATCCGAGCCATAGGCCCAGCGAACGTGGGGTAGAGCGTTGATGTGATGATCGGTTACGTGTGCTTACCGATTTGCGCCGGCAGCCGGCTTGTCCGCTTCTCTTCTCCTTGCTCACCTGCAGCGACCGTTCACGTAACGGCTTCAAATTCCGGCTGACCATAGTCAACTCAACGTCGTTCGCAGACAAGAAGGTCAAGGCCTCTTGCGGAAGGCGACACATGGGCACGCGCGACAATGGCGGTGATTACCCCGGCAAGGCCTGATACCAGCCATTGGCCTGAACGAGGGTGAGCTGACTGTCGAAGAGCCGGCTGAGCTGATCGCCGGTGATCAAGGCGGACTTGGCGCCGTCGGCAACGACGTTCCCGCCTTTCAGGAAAACGACTCGATCGATCTCGGGAGGAATTTCGTGCAGATGATGCGTCACCAGTAGAACGGTTTTCCCTTTTCTGATCTGAGCGCGCAGAACATCGAGATACTGAAAGCAGGCCTTAGGATCGAGGCCGCTGGTCGGTTCATCAAACATCAGCACCGGCGGGTCATGCACCAAGGCTCGGCCCAGCAGAAATCGTCGCTGCTCGCCGGTGGACAGATGGCCGAAGCGGCGGCCGGACAATGCCTCGATTCCCAATTCCCGCATCACCTCATGCGCCCTGGTCACCTGCGTTGTAGTGAACTCTTGGTATTCATAGATATCGTTGCTGGCATAGAACCCGGAAAGGATCACGTTGAGCCCTTCGGCACAGATCAGATAGTCTCGTTGGAGATCATGAGACACAATGCCGATGTGTTTGCGCACATCCCAGACATTCCAGCGTTCATCACCGAAGAGCGCCATCCGCGTTTCATCTCTTGCCATCACATGGACTTCGCCCGACAACAATTTGAGCAGCGTCGATTTTCCCGCTCCATTGGGGCCAAGAATGGCCGCATGTTCTCCCGCTCGCAGGTCGAAGGAGAAATCCGAGAAGACACAGGTATCGCCGCGATAGACCGTGGCATGCTCGATTTCAAGGATTGAGGTGGAACTGTCTGATCGGGTTGACTTCTTATCAATCGGACTCTGGATCGGTTGCTGGACCGGTTGCCCGGCACGGCGAGCCCGTTCAAGACCGGTGCGAGCCAACGCATCCGCCCGCTCATTCTCCGGGTGTCCGTTATGGCCTCTGACCCAGTGCCAGTCGATTGTATGTTTGGCAACCAGGGCATCGAGTCGCCGCCACAAGTCTTCATTTTTCACCGGGTCGTTGCCTGCCGTTTTCCACCCACGCTGCTTCCAAGCGAGAATCCATTCACTCATGCCTTTCTGAACATA
The DNA here is from genome assembly GCA_011090425.1 of Nitrospira sp. LK70. GTDB lineage: Bacteria > Nitrospirota > Nitrospiria > Nitrospirales > Nitrospiraceae > Nitrospira_D. The sequence continues at coordinate 12,148 of PHGD01000035.1, forward strand.
TTGCGAATCCGTGTAGACTCGTGCCCTCACCGGCTGCGTAAGCGACTGCAGCGCTTCGATGACAGCGACCAACTCCATCCGGTTGTTGGTGGTCGTCGGCTCACCTCCGCAGAATTCCGTTTCAGCATTGCCGTTCCGCACCAAGACCCCCCAGCCTCCAGGACCTGGGTTTCCGCTGCAGGCGCCGTCTGTATAGATGTCGACCATACGGTTCCTCTTCCGATTCCGTCGTTCGCCTCTGGATTGTGCTAGGGAACGTCGTTGTCGGAGCTCGTCCGCAGCACAGCCTGCCCCAGGATCGCAGTATCGGTTTCAGAACTACTTCGTCCTGGGCGGCGGATAATTTTTGAACGCTTTTTTAATCGCCTTCTCGGTCAGTTGGATGTTCTCTTCCACGCCTTCTCTCAGCTGGGCCACCATGGTGGCTCGCCACACCAGTGTCTTGTTGGCCGGCTCGACCAAATCCGTAATCAATGTCCCTTCTCGATACTCATACGACAAATCCCCGGTGTAGCCGCCGCCCCAGCCATATCCGTCTCCCCAACTGGACGCCGGAGCGCTAGGCCTGCTTTGCACTTCCTCCCTGTCTTTCACGCCCACCCAGTAATGCACCAACAAATCCGGGTGCTGATCGAGGCTGATCTTCGTCAACCCTTTTTGCTGGAGTTCCTGCTCGATCATGCTCTCGAGTCGATCCTTGACCAGTGAGCTGTCCAGTCGCCCGCCTTGATTCAGGTCCGTCATTCCAGAAAACGCAAATGTCTTGAACCGGCTGAAATCGACGGTCGAATCGAAGTCGGTCCTGACATCAATCGCGCTACACCCTACGGCACAGGCCACGAACATAGCCGCCACTCCGCTCCACCATCCTTGCATAGCGCAACTCCTTTCTCGAACTCGCCTGGTTCCTGTCGAGCACGTGCCGGGATCTTCCTGCCCCACCCTATAACGCACTCTGCATAACGCACTCTGCCACAAGAGAGCGGCCGACTCCGGCACCCCTCGCTCGCGAGGGTGCCCTCTGTATAGGCTGGAATCGCTCAAGAGTCAACGGCAAGGCGGGAGAGATGTTTGAGACATTCCGCAAGGAACAATTCAGCCGACCGTCAGCCACTATCGGTGGCTGACACACCGCGGGGAACTCCGTGACAGTTCAAGCACAAGCAACAATTTCTTCTCCAGCGCTCGTTCCCTTCTACTGCCGACCGTTCGAGCGAGCATCAAGACGACTCGTCCTTGCGGGGACGGCCGACAGGCAACTTTCCCGTTCTCTTCTTGAAACGCTTCCCTTTTTCCAGCGTCTTGAGCGCGGATTGGATCGCCGACTCGACGACGCCGGTGAGCGTCAGCTTTGGGCTCCAGTAGACGACGGTTCGCAACCGCTCCACCATATCGGCAGAAAGAGACAGCGTGACCCTTTCCTTTCGCTTCGTGGTCTGCCGTTTCTGTTTCATGTGATCATCTCCTTCACAAGGTGGCTGATGCCTGCATTCGCCGTTTATACTTGCATATCATGCTCTATCCTGTATGCGCAAGGGGACTGTGTGACGTCAAGATGAGTATCAGACATTCTCAGGCTCGCGACCAGGATTGGCCTGCCGCGCTTAGGCAAGATGACTGATTTGAATCAGAATATGTCGACGAACGAAACCTGCGCGCCGCGTGAGTTGGTTGGCGTAGTCACCCATTCGAGACAGCGACGATCCTCACTGCCTTGTCCAGCGGTATGATTTCTCCAGCTCGGGCGAGGGGTGTAGTACCTGTCGGTCAAGATCCCTTGGGCGACGACACCCACGCGGGTATGCCACGATTCAGCGTTCGATGCAATGACACGTCTTGTGCGTGAGCGCGGACGAGCCAGGAGCTAGGGGAATCCCTCATACTGTACGCCAGGACCGACGTGCTACAGATAACCATCCTCTGAAGGTATACCCAATGAAGGCTAACATCACACCGTCGGGCAGGAACTACGCATATGCCGCACTGTTGAAAGCCAGGGATTCGATGGATACTGTGTTTGCGTTCGTGCCGTCCAATGCGTGGTTCGATCGCCCCGTGCCGGAACGGCATCGCCTCGTGTTTTATGTCGGTCATGTGGAAGCCTTCGATTGGAATCTGATCCGATCCGAGCTGCATCTTCAGAGTTTCCACCCCACGTTCGACCGCCTGTTCGCCTTCGGCATCGATCCGAAGGCCGGCCAGCTTCCGGATGATGCTCCATCGGACTGGCCCTCGATCAAGGAAATCTCGGACTATACCGCCCAAGTGCGTCGACGGATCGATGAAGTCGCGCAGCGCGTTCGCCCGACAGTCCTGTACATCGCGGCGGAGCATCGACTCATGCATGCGGAGACATTCACCTACTTGCTTCACAATCTCTCTGCCACGATTTGTCCGCCTCCGGATCAGACTGCAGCACCGATGTCATTCTCCTCTACGATGAACACGGACGACGTGATCATTACAATTCCGTCCGGCATCGCTACCCTTGGCCACCGACGTGAACCGGATGACGCGCCGGACAATGGTCGTGATGGGTTCGGCTGGGACAATGAATTCGACGCCCATACGGTCTGTGTCCCGTCGTTCGGCATCAACCAATATAAGGTTACGAATCGGCGTTATCTTGCCTTCGTCGAGGCCGGCGCGGAGCCTCCGCACTTTTGGAGGCGTCGGGGCAGAGCTTGGTATTGGCGCACGCTGGGAGCGGACATTCCGCTCCCATTGGACTGGCCCGTCTATGTGACCCATGAGGAAGCGACCGCCTACGCCGGTTGGTCTGCGCAAGCATTGCCCTCGGAAGCCCAATTTCATCGCGCCGCATACGGTACGCCCACTGGAAAGGAACGCGCCTATCCCTGGGGGGACGGTCCACCGACGTCCGATCGAGGGAACTTTGACTGCCGTCGGCGGGATCCTGTCGGCGTTACATCCACTCCACTGGGAGATAGTGCGTTCGGGGTCGCCCAGTTGGTCGGCAACGGCTGGGAATGGACCTCCACGGTCTTTGCGCCGTTTCCCGGTTTCCGTCCCTATGCGTGCTACCCGGGATACTCAACGCCATTCTTCGACGCCGATCACTATGTACTAAAAGGCGGCTCGCCGATCACGGCAGCCCCGCTGCTTCGCCGTTCGTTCCGCAACTGGTTTCGGAGGACCTATCCTTATGTCTACGCCACCTTTCGATGTGTTGAGCGCTGATGCCGCACCACGGACTGAAACACGTGAAGCATTCGCCGACGCGGTGCGTCTCGGATTAACCAAACCGCAACGCGAACTGCCCTCCTGCTATCTCTATGACGAAGTTGGAAGCGCGCTCTATGAAGCCATCACGCTGTTGCCGGAATATGGCTTAAGCCGAGCGGACGAGCGGCTCCTCTGTCGTCATGCCGACAGCATCCTGAGTCTCTTGCCCGAGCGGTTGATTGTCGCCGAGTTGGGCAGCGGCAGTGCGCGCAAGACTCGCTGGTTGCTTCAAGCTCTCATCAACCGAACGACACCACTCATCTATATTCCCATTGATCTTTCGGCCTCGGCGTTGAGGAACTGCCGGAAAGAGCTCTTCGGCCTCGGCGGCTTGAATCTGGTCGGCCTCGAACGGTCGTATCTCGAAGGGCTTCACGAGGTGGCGGCGCGTCGTCCGCCTGACCATAGCCTGCTGGTGTTGTTTCTCGGCAGTACGTTGGGAAATTTCGAGCGATCCGCGGCTGACCTGTTCCTGAGCGGGATACGGCAAAACTTACAGCCTGGGGATGCGCTATTGATCGGGACGGACTTGGAGAAGCCGAAAGCGGATCTCCTGCTCGCCTACGATGATCCACTCGGTGTCACCGCGGCGTTTAATCGAAACCTCCTCGTCCGAATAAACCGTGAGCTCAGCGGAGACTTCGCCTTGCCGCACTTCCGTCATGACGTGCGTTACGATGCAGCACAACGTCGCATCGAGATGCACCTTCGCTCTGATCGACGGCAGACCGTGCGCATCGAGGATATTGGTCTCACTTGCGACTTCCAACCCGATGAAACCATTTGGACGGAAGGCTGCCACAAGTTCAATCTGGATGAATTACGCGCCATGGCTGCCCGGAGCGGGTTTCACAGCGCAGCACAATGGATCGACCATGACTGGCCCTTCGTCGAAAGTCTCTGGTTCGCAGACTAGCGGGGCTTATGCCACAATGTCTCTGGTCTCCTTTCGCGATGTGTCGATCGATTTCGGTCAGCGCTCTATTCTTCGCCACTTCAGCCTCGACGTGGAGGTCGGTGAGACCCTGGTGCTCCTTGGTCGAAGCGGCTCCGGTAAGACCACGGCGTTGAAGACTGTCAATGCGATGTTGTTTCCGACGACCGGCATGGTCCTCGTGGAAGGCCGCGCCACAACGGCATGGGATCACATCCAGTTGAGACGTCGCATCGGTTATGTCATCCATGACAGCGGGTTGTTCCCCCACTACACCGTCGCCCAGAATGTTGCCGTTGTCCCCCGTTTGAAACAATGGCCCGCCGCCGACATTGAGGCTCGCGTCGCCAATCTCCTACAGAAGGTCGGCATGCCCGTGGAAGAGTTCGGCGCCCGCTACCCGGATGAACTTTCCTACGGTCAGCGTCAGCGTGTGGGGGTCGCGCGAGCCCTTGCAGCCGATCCCCCGCTGCTTCTCTTTGACGAACCCTTCGGAAGCTTGGATCCCGTGACTCGCTTGGAGCTCCAGAGGCAGTTCATCGAATTGCGACAGGAGTTGAGGAAAACCTCAATTTTTGTCACGCATGATGTACGTGAGGCGCTCTTTCTGGGCACGCGGATTGCCGTTCTGCTCAAAGGTTCAATCGAGTTCGTCGGACCACGCCGAGAATTCTTGCAGGCCTCGACGCCCGAGGCACGTGCGTTTCTGAGCTGCCTGGAACCGCTGGAGTATGATACCGAACAGTCTCTTGCATGAACTCGTCACGTTGACCATGCAACACTTCTTCTTGGTCGGTGTTTCCATGCTCCTCGCCGCGAGCGTGGCGATTCCTCTCGGCATCATTCTCAGCTGGCGCTCCGGATGGCGGGATGTGGCACTCGAGGTGGTCAATGTCGTACAGACCGTTCCGAGCCTGGCTCTGTTCGGATTTCTGATTCCCGTTCCCGTCCTCGGTGGTATCGGCTCGCATACCGCCATCATCGCGCTCGTCCTCTACGCTCTGCTGCCGATGCTTCACAATACCGTCACCGGCATTTTGAATGTAGATGTCGCTGTGCGGGATTCCGCTACGGCACTGGGCATGACGACGGGTGAGCGGATGTGGCAGGTGGAATTGCCGTTGGCGGCCCCGACGATCTTGGCCGGTGTCCGGATCGCGACGGTCACGACGATCGGAACCGCGACCATCGCGGCTGCTATCGGCGCAGGAGGACTCGGAGTGTTTATTTTTCGCGGGCTGGCAACCGTAGACAGCGTGCTCCTCCTAGCCGGTGCGATCCCTGCGGCGCTCATGGCCATTGCGGCCGATCGAGGATTGGAATGGGTAGAGCGTGCGCTTTCGCGGTATTGATCCTGACAATCTCCTTCTTCGGCTGTTCAGACGAAGCACGGCCCATTACTGTCGGTTCTAAAAATTTTCTCGAACAGATTCTGCTCGGCGAAATCGCGGCACAGCATCTTGAGCGCCGGTTGGGACAACGCGTTGAACGCAAACTAAATTTGGGAGGAACGCTGCTGGTCCACAAGGCACTCGTCAACGGCGACATCGATCTCTACCCGGAATACTCAGGGACCAGCGCGACGGCCATCCTGAACCTGGTGCCATCCCACGACGCCGATGATGTGTTGGCGCAGGTACGACGGGAGTACGAGACACGCTTCCATCTTCGTTGGTTCGATCCTCTCGGCTTCAACAACACCTTCGGCATGGTCATACGCAAGGCTGATGCGGAACGTTTGGGCATGCGTTCGCTGCAGGATGCGGAGCGCCACCCCTCCGGGTGGGTTCTCGGGGTAGGATATGAGTTTCAGCAGCGTCCCGACGGACTTCCGAGCCTCTTGCGCGCTTATGCATTGCCGCTCCAGGGGACACCGAAGGTCATGGACTTGGGATTACTCTATCGGGCGTTGGCGCAAGGTGATGTCAGCATGATAGCGGCTAACTCCACCGACGGACAGCTTCTCTCGCCGGACGTCATCCTGCTCGAAGACAATAGGAATCGTTTCCCACAGTATGACGCCGCTTTCATTGCCAGGAACCAAACCATTGCGCGGGAACCTCGACTCGCAACAGCGTTGCAAGATCTCAGTGGAAGATTTTCCGACGACACCATGCGGCGGTTAAATCATCAAGTCCTGGTTCAGCACGGTCGCATCGAGGAAGTAGCGGGTGAATTTCTCCGTACAAGCGGCCTACTGAAGGGACCTTCATCGCCATGAGAGCGCAATAACCGCCGGCACAATCCCAGACCGATTCCTCACTGCCGTCGACTTAGGGTCTTTTCTAGTCTGCCTGCATCGGTTATGATGCAAATTCCCCAGGCGACTTTCCTGGGCCACCGATCTTTCGATCCCGCTGCGCGTGGAGAGGCGATCATGTTGCGATTCGTTTTGGCCATCATGCTGATGTTCATGCCCTTGAGTCTGTCTTCCTGCGATAAGGCCTATCTGGCGACCATGGAAAAGATGGGCTATGCCAAACGCGACATCCTCAGTAGCCGCGTCAAATCGGCGAGGGATGCGCAAGAAGACGCGAAGAAAGAGATTCAGAGCACCCTTGAGCAATTCGGCAAGGTGGTCTCCTATGAAGGAGGAGATCTGGAAGCCACCTATAAGAAGCTGAGCGGTGAACTGGAGACAAGCGAAGACAGTGCCGAGGCGGTCAGGAAGCGGATCGCGGACGTTGAAAGTGTGGCCGATGCGCTTTTCTCAGAGTGGGAGAAAGAGCTCGGTCAATACTCGAGCGCCGACTTGCGCCGGAAGAGCCAGGCCAAACTCACTCAAACAAAGGGCCGCTACCGAGAGATGATTGCAGCCATGAAGCGCGCGGAGCAACGGATCGAACCGGTCCTCAAACCTCTGCGCGATCAGGTCCTCTACCTGAAACACAATTTAAACGCACGCGCGCTCGCCGCCATCAAAGGAGAACTCGTCAAAGTGGATGCCCAAGTCGATCAGCTGGTCAAGGATATGAACCGTTCCATCGCCGAAGCCGACAAGTTCATTCAGACAATGGAGAAAGAATCGGACTGAGTGTGTGCTACGTGAAGGAGAGTGCCTATGCGTATCGACCATCAACGCGAAAGCGACAACATCGAGGATCGTCGAGGCCTGGGCCCGGCCCGTATAGGGAGAGGCGGCCTCGGCATCGGCACCGTTGTGTTGGCGCTCGCCGTCAGTTACTTCACGGGCATCAATCCCCTGACCGTGATGAATCTCCTCAGCGGCGTCCAGAACATGACCGAGCTGTCCGCCCCATCTGAATCAGGCCCAATCGGCGCCCCTCAAGACCAACTGGGCAAGTTTGCCTCCGTCGTCCTTGCAGACACCGAAACGACCTGGCGAAATCTTCTTGGTCTCCGGTACGAGGAGCCTCGTCTGGTGCTCTTTTCAGGAGCGGTACAGTCGGCCTGCGGCACGACGTCGTCGGCCGTTGGTCCGTTCTACTGCCCCAACGATCACCGGGTCTATTTGGACCTTGCGTTCTTCGACGAAATGGCGCATCGTCTAGGGGCGGCGGGTGACTTTGCTCAGGCCTATGTGATCGCCCATGAGGTCGGCCATCACGTGCAAAATCTCCTTGGCGTCGCCGAAAAAGTGCATCGCCTCCGACGGCAGGTGTCTGAAGTGGAAGCAAACGCGCTTTCGGTCCGGATGGAACTCCAAGCCGATTGTTATGCCGGTATCTGGGGTCATCACGCCAACCGCGAACGAAACTTGATCGAACCAGGAGATTTCGAGGAAGGACTCCGTGCGGCGGCGGCCATTGGTGATGATCGATTGCAAAAAATGTCTCGCGGCCATGTTCAGCCGGAAAGCTGGACCCACGGCTCATCTGAACAGCGGATGACCTGGCTCAAGCGCGGGCTCGAGTCCGGTGATCCTTCTATCTGCAATACATTCGACAGGAAACGGCTATGAGCGACGTACCAGCTCAGACTCAGAGTGGCGCCTTAGCCAAGGCGCTGGGATCACTCGCATCCGACCCTCCCTGGGCGGCCAAATCCTTCCTCGCCGCCAGCGCGACGACCGCCGCCGGGCTCGGCGCCTGGCTCACCGACATGATGTCGCCGGCCCTCGCTCGTGGAGGGGCCAGCTTTCTCGGCGGGTTCTTGGTCGGTTGGGCGTTCCGAAAAACCGTGAAACTCGCTCTGTTGATCGCCGGCTCGTTGCTGGTGCTCATCGTCATCCTCAAAACGACCGGCTGGATTCACCTGGATTGGACCTTGATCCAGGCGGATACCAATCGTACGCTCGATTGGGCTCGAGGCAAAGCGCAGGGTCTCAAGGAAGTGTTGGCCGGCTATCTCCCCGCAGCCGGCGCCGCCGGCGCCGGAGCAATTTTTGGGTTGCGAAAGAAGTAACTTCCAGCAGGCTGCGGGAAAATTCTAATTGCAAGCTTTGTATGGAGCTTCTTTCTTAGAGGTTGGTCTCGTTCATTCAGGCTACACATTCCCTAACCGTCCCGGTCCATGAGTTTGGCGAGCCTGTTGGAGTTCTTTCACATGCTTCCGCAGGGCCTGGCCTAAGGTAGAACGTTCGACTTCTCGTTTAAATCGCTCACTCTCACGTTCGACCTGTTCGATCGTTTCGGTCAGTTGTCCGACTAAACGCCTGCCCGAACCGGTGAGCCACCCAAGATGGTGATCGGCGTACTGCAGGTCTTGTAGCGAGTAGCGGACGGATGCGATCTCCTCTAAACAACGAAACCGCGCTCGCTGCAAGTCTCTCTGTACAAGACCGGCCTTCTTCCATCTTGCCGCTCCGCCTCGCCCAGATCCCCAAGACGAAAGCCGCTGGAATAAGAGTGCTCCCATGGTGAAGGTAAAGGTCGCGTGAAGAATTCCACGCAACGGCCGGAGGCTCCGCCGCCACGGCGAGTAGAAGATCTGCCGGTTGTGGTCTCCACGATACATGACATACTTTCTTAATAAGAGGTTCAAATGATGATGGCTGTTTTCATGGATCAGGTCGTCGATCAGGTCGAGATTGCCACGATCGAAACAGTTGATGAAGGACAGCCCAGGTCGATGCCGGTAGCTGAAGCTGACTACCCCCTTCGCCTGCAGGGGGACAATGCGAGAGGTCAGCAGTGCCAACAGATCATGGCCTTCAGACCATGCGAGCCGGATAGTCTGCCAAGCGTGGCCGATGCGTTCGACTTGCTGCTGATCAGTGGCCTTCACCGTCCTCGGCTGGCGATCCTTCCCATAGACAAGGGTCGGCCCGACGGTGATTGGACCGTTGTCGGTTTGAATTGCAACAAGTGGTGAACGGCACGCCCACTGCCATCGCCCCATTTCTCCCCATCTCAACCAGATTGAGGAAACGATCTTGCCGGTCTTCGCTGTAATCCCGGTCGGCTCTATTCGAAACGCGACTCGTCCTGACGACTGTCTCAATGCTCGTTGTACATCATGCGGCGCTGAGCACCATGCTCCATCGAGGTCCACGGAGAACGTTCCCGCAGCTTCGCTGCGCTCGAAGTTATCCACCAACCATCCCGACACATCCCATGATCCCATCTTCCTCTGGCCGCACCACTTGATCAACGACGCCGGACCAAACCAGATCGACTCCTGGGTCAATTCCTGCGCCAACCGTCGACAGAGCGCGAACAACCGCGTTTCTAACCCACTTGCTTGAGGTCGGCCCTTCGGAAAGAGATCATCCAGATAGCCATGTTCAAAAAACTTCTCCTGACACTCGTGTAACAATTGTTCTGCAAACTCAGGCCGATCCCGTTCGCTCTTGAGCTGCCTGAGCACATCCAAGAGATACACAAGGTCATTCAGCGTCTCGATCCATCCGACAACTTTCCAGTTGGAATAGGTTTCCGGCTTGAGGCTTGAGTGGAGGCCGGCAAAGAAGCCAGTCGGAAGCCCTAATTCTCTGGCCAGATCAGCATGGTCGGCATGCAACTCTCGGCACAGGTCGATCAACAACCGCCGCATCGAGAGACGAAACTCATCCTGCAATTGCGTGAGCGGCTGCGGATCGAGAAGACGCATGACGGAACGACTAGGCGTGAAGTGCCGCGAGGCACTCTAGCGTAGCGGGGGAGAGGACGCAAGCAGGCTATACATGATGCCGGATCTCTCTCGCGCTTGCGGGTTCTTGCGGCACATCGTAGAGTGGCTGATTGAACAGTCGTGCTTGCGTCAAGGAGCTTGTAGGGTGATGCAACGCATGGAGAAAATTGGAGTAGGTTGCGACGGTCGCACCGACGTTGGAATTGAGCCATGGCGTTGAAGGCTGACGAGATCATGCAGGTGGTTCACGAGATTTCTCCCATCCTGCGTAGAGGATGGTTCCAAAAGATTCATCAGCCGACCGCCCGGACCTTGCTGTTCGAGGTTCGTGTACCGGGGCAGACGCATCGGCTCTTGATCTCCTGCGAACCGGAAACCGCTCGTCTGCATCTCGCGAGCCATTCAACGCCTAATCCCCCGACGCCTCCGCCGTTCTGTCAATTCCTGAGAGCCCATTTCCAGGGAGCGAGAATCGACGACATCCACCAGGTTGCGAATGATCGCATTGTTGAGATTCAGATCACCGGCAAGGAGGGGTCTCGCACGATCCTGTGTGAATTGACCGGCAAAAAGGCCAATATCTTGGTCCTCGATGCCGAGCGACGAGTGCTGAGGGACCTTGCCGGCCAGCGAGCCCTTGTCGGACAACTCTATGCACCACCGGCCACTCGTGAGATCGGTCAAGAAAAAGCCCCGGTTCGGTTCTCGGGAATAGCCGACTCCCTGTTTCCTATCTCAGCCGAAATCGAGGCGTTCTACCAGCGCCAGGATGCAGCACGGGAAGTCGCACAGGCCAAAGACTTGCGCATACGATCCCTCAAGAAGTCACTCAAGAAACAAGTACGATTGATCGAGGCCTGGCAGAACGATCTATCAAGAGCCACCGCCTATCGCGACTATGCCCGATATGGAGAATTGATCAAGGCCAACCTCGGCGCGATCGCGAAGGGAAGCGAGCTCATTGAGATGACAGATTATTTCGATGACAGCCTTCCCACCATCACGATTCCGCTCGACCCTATGAAATCTCCCCAGGGCAACATGGACGACTACTTTCGAAAGCATCGCAAATTTCTTGCCGCCGAACGTGAACTCAGGCCACGTATCGAGCGAGCCGAGCAGGATCTGTGTAGAATTCGCCAAGAGCTCAGGGACATCGAGCAAGGAATCTGGATTCCGCCTGCCATCCCGTCTTCTCCTTTGAAGGCGAGGACTATCGCTCGGTCCACCAGGGACCAGAACCAATCTACCGGCGCTCAACGTCGTGGCCCATTTCGCCGCTTCACCTCGACGGATGGGCTGCCCATCTTCGTCGGACGCAATGATCGAGAGAACGACGAGCTGACGTTCGGCCTCGCAAAGAGCGACGATCTCTGGCTACATGCCCGTGGGACACCAGGGTCTCACGTCGTCGTGCGATTGAGCAAAGGAACCGATCCGCCACCCGAAACCCTCGGTGACGCTGCCATGTTGGCACTCCTCTATAGTGATCTCAAGAAAAGCGGCAAAGGCGATGTCATCTACACGCGCCGCAAGTGGGTGAAGAAGGCGAAGGGCCAAGCGCCGGGAACGGTCGTCGTGACACAGGAGAAATCGCTGCACGTCAGTCTTGATAAGACTCGTCTTGAGGCGCTCAAAAACCGGGCATCATGATGCAGCCAGATCGTCACGCGACATGTAGAAATGGAAGTTTTTCTCGCCCTGTACAGGCTTCGGCCTTATGATTGGACGGGAGAACTTCCATCATGCGCGATCAACAGGATATCCCATCATCAGAAGCTCCGCCGACCATCCTCGTCGTCGACGACGAACTCTCGATTACCAAACTCTGCAAAGCTCTTCTGGAAGGATCAGGATTCACCGTCATCGAGGCCGACGGCAGCTCGCAGGCTCTCAAGATCTGTACGCAGCATCACGGGCCGATCGATTTGCTTTTGACGGACCTCGTCTTACCCCCTCCGGCCTTTCAACTGTCGTCAACTTCCAACCAATTCCCGCACGTCAACGGTCATGAGCTGGCGGTGCGCGCTACCATGATCCGGAGCGGTCTCCGCATCATCCTGATGTCAGGGAATCCTGATAAAGAACTGAACAGTCATGGGATCAGGCGGGGAACACTCCCGTTCTTGGCGAAGCCGTTCGAGCGTGACCGCCTGATCACCCTCGTTCACAACGTCCTCGCACAGCCGGCGACGACCCTTGCAGTAGAACGGCGGCCATGCGCCGCCAACGATACCGACTGGTTCGGCTGAGCCCGATGCGACAGGCTATGCATGCTCCGTCATGAACCATCCGGCGATCGATAACCGCCGATGCTGGCCGGCCGTGGGATCCACGCGGCAGACTCGGTGGTATCGAGGGACGGTAAACATGACCAGCGATCCAGGGCGAGGTTCGATACAGTGGGTCGGTGTAAGATTGATAGACCCTCCATCCTGATCTGCTCGCCGCTCATAGATGATCAATTCCCCACCCCAATCGGGCTGCCATTCCTCATGAAAGTAGGTGACGACGGCGATCCGACGCTGCAAGGCTCGACGGCCCTTTACGAAACGACCCTGGTCCGTATCGTCATGGGTCAAGAGGCAGTCCCCCGCAGAATACGAGTAGTAGTTGAATCCCACATGGCGCCCGATGATATTCGGGAAAGATTCGATATGGTCTCGAATGCAGGGGAGCTGTAGACGCGACAGAAATCGCTGGGCTTCACCTGAGCCGATTTCAGCTTTTGCCCAGTTGCCGGAATTCGGAAAGTCTTCTCGAGCGTTCGGCAGATCCGAAAGGCTTTTCCAGACAGCCTGATTCATTGCTGAGCGAAAAAATTGCCGCTCTTCTGACGACCAAAAGTTCTCCACGACCAGCACCGAGCTTCTCTGAAATGAGAAGGAGGATAACTCAGCCGGTCCTCTTGTCGCTTGCGCAACGTTCATGCTTCCTCACGGTCCTTGGGACGAATCATGCAGGCTATCAGCCTCGGTCTATTATCCTCCGGTGCTATCGAACAAAAAAGAAGGGGCTGCCATCATGACAATGGCAGCCCCTTTCTCATCTGTCGATAGAATTACCAGCGATCGCGCTTCCCGCCACCTCCGCTCCGACCACCACCACCGCCGAATCCACCACGCCCCCCGCCGCCTGTGCGCGGTTCTTGAGGACGTGCTTCATTGACCGTCAAAGTCCGGCCACCCATATCCGACCCGTTGAGAGCCGTGATTGCAGCTTGAGCTTCGGAGTCCGAGGACATTTCCACGAAGCCGAATCCACGGGATTGGCCGGTGAACTTATCCGTGATGATCCGCGCCGAGGCCACTGCGCCATGGGCACCGAATAAGTCACTCAATTGCTGCTCGGTCGCCGAATAGGGCAACCCACCGACATAGATCTTCGAACCCATCGGGGTTCCTCCTTTAAAATAATGACATTGTCTTGAACACGAGGAACGGGGAAGGAGCGGGCCGAAGACGCGATCGATGCAGCGACTTAGGTCTGACTTCCGACAAGATTCCCGGACAAGGCAACATCGGCATTGTGGGTCTCTTCTGAATAGAAACTCGGCATCGCCGAGACCCAGGGCGACACGAGCCGGATTTACACTAGCACAGGGATTCGACAATTACAACCATACTCCCCGGCCTCACTCCCCGACTCGAACCAAGAGGCCTTGGTCCTTACAGTAGGCAACCGTCCGATGGAACCAAGCGACGACGCCGACGAGCAATGCCCCGTTCAGGCAAACCGCCCAGGCAAGGTCCCCAACCGGTGGTGCGCCTGCACCCAAGACAGTCCGCATGCCCTCAAAGACATGTGCCGCCGGATTCACCATGGCGATCATCTGGAGCCACGTGGGCAACACTTCCATAGGATAGAAAACACAGGAGATCGGCTGGAAGAGAAAGACCATGCTCCAGGCGAGCACTTCAGCCTCCTGTCCGAACCTCATGATGAGTGAGGTCGTAAACACGCCGATAATCCAGCCGGCAATGACCAAATTGAGTACGAAGGGCATCAGCCATACCCCGATGGTCAGGATGTTATACGAATAAAACAAGAGGGCACAGCCCGCCATGACGATCGAGACGATCGTCACCTTCATCACGCTCATAGCCATCGTGGCGGTCAGGAACTCGCTCGGTTTCAGCGGGCTGGCGAACAGATTCATCAAGTTACGCGCCCAGAGCTCTTCGAGAAAGGAAATCGTGATCCCCTGTTGCGATCGGAACAGCATATCCCATAGGATCAACGCGCCCAAGAAAAAGGTGACGAATCCTGGGACCTGGCTTTGGTATCGAGCGAGATAGAGCGTGATAAACCCCCAGATCACGAGATCCAGGAAAGGCCAGTAAAAAATTTCCATGATGCGGGGCAAACTGCGCCGGTAGAGGTATAGATGCCTGACGATCAATGCAGTGATGCGGTGCAGTTTCATCGACAGGTCCTATCATCATGTTCATCGTGGCAGTTCCCGCATCCCTGATGTACACCAAGCAGGTTCTCCATGAGGTGCCGGACCCCCGCAGCCAAGTGTGTCCCCGCCCGTTGTCCGTCAGGCATTCGGCGTAACCAAAGGACCACCAATACAGTCGGCATCCCCATGAGCCCAGCTGCGAACACAGACGTCATACGTTCAAGATGACCCATCCACCACACAAGAACGATTGCCAAGACAAGCGGCACAGATCCTCCAACCAGACTCATAAAGAGAACACGCCAGCCGCAAGTGTCTCTCCTCAGACCGACCAGGCTGATCACCGACCAGAAGAGACCCCAGGCTGCACTAAGCGCAAGCCCTCCCGTAAGGAATCCAACTACCGCGTCGATCAATAGGTCTGTCACGATGACGACTGCCCCTGCTCCCGTGCAAACTTCAAAAATACCTCCTCCAGATCCGCCTTCCCGAATCGGTCGACAATGTCTTGCGCCGTGCCCTCCGCCACGATGCGTCCCCGCTGAAGAAAGATGATACGATCCGACATTTCTTCCATTTCACGCATGTTATGCGACGTGTAGAGAATGCTCAACCCGGATGACCGCCGCTCTTCTTTCAGCAACGATCTGATCTTGTCGGCGATATCGGGGTCCAAACTCGCCGTCGGCTCGTCAAGAAAGAGGATGCGCGGTTCAGTCAGAAACGCTTTGGCCAAGGTGAGTCTCGTCATCTGCCCCGACGACAATTTGCGGGTCACCTTGCCGCGGAACTCCTCCATCTCCAACTTTTTGACGATGTCGTTGACGCGCCGAGCCATATCCGAAATTCCATAGAGCCGCGCAACGACCCATAAATTCTCCTCGACCGTGAGCGACTGGGGCATGGAGATGTAGGTAGAGGAAAAGTTGACCTGCTGTAGAATTTCCTCACGATGAGTCGAGAGATCCAGATCGAACATGTGAATAGAGCCGGCCGTAGGCGTCACGAGTCCCAACAACATCTGTATGGTAGTGGTCTTCCCGGCTCCGTTCGGCCCCAACAGTCCCAGGATTTCTCCCGGCCTGATCTCAAAGGACACCCCATTGACCGCCGTAAAGTCGCCGAAGCGCTTGGTCAGATCCGAGGCTTTCAATACTGAGCTAGACATCACGTTGACGAACGATTAGTTGAAGAGCAAAGCGCCGCTGATCTTCTCCGGGATATGGCAGGTCTCGCATTTGCGGTCCAACGTTTTCCCGCCATACTGCGTCTTCCCATCATGGCAGCGAAAACAGTCGCTGAGCGCCCTCGTGCGGAGGTAGGAGCCCTCCGGATGAGGCGGATACCAAGGTTTGCTGTCGGCCGATACATGTCCGCGTGGAATGACGATGGGATAACCCTTGATGGGTTCATCGTGCACGACACCGGAATGACAGGTCGTACATCCTTCATCCTGTCCACGGGCTCTGAACGCCTCCATGTGTCGGCCATGACTCATGACCAACCCCACCTCTTTCACCGGCGACGGAAGATCGCGCGGCGCCGTTTCTGACACGCGAAGTATGTGACGATGGCAACCGAGGCAGACTCCGGAATCCACTCTTGCTTTGAGATTGTGTGCATCGGTCGGCGTCCCGAAGAGGTAGATAGCCGCATCTCCGACCCCTGCCAAGACCTTGTCGGATAACCAGCCTTGAACCCCTGGCCTTACGTGACAGGCAACACAGGTGACTTCCCTATGGGAAGACTTGGCCCAGCTCCCATAAGCCGGTGCGATCGTATGGCATCCGGCACAAAAGGTCGGCTGGTCTGTAAATGGAATCGCAATTCCCCCCAGCGCCAAGGCTCCGGCACCAAGGCTCAGCACAAGCGTAGCCTTAGACTTCCAGCTCATGCTCCCGGCGTCTACGAGGGAACTGCTTGATCAAGAGGTCGGCAACCCCGGCCACATCGTCCAGATGCAGCACAGGCACAGGAAGATCGAGCGGCTTGTCGGAGACGACCGCGAGAAGGCCGTCGGAAGAGTGCGCAATTTCACCGAGCTGATCCCGAACGATGATGATCTTCGGATACCCTTCGCTTTTCCACCCTTCGGCGATAATGAGATCGTAGGAGGCGTCCAGGAAACGATCGCGCACTTCCTCCACCTTCAGCTGTTCGGAGACATCGGCAAACAAGGCGAGGCTACCCTTCGATACCACCACAACCGTACCGGCACCGGCACGTTTATGGCGCCAACTATCCTTCCCTTCCGTATCAAGATCAAACCCGTGGCCGGCATGTTTAACCGTCGCCACACGGTATCCGGCCTTAACCAACTCGGGGATGATGCGTTCGATCAGGGTTGTTTTACCGCTGTTCGACCGGCCGATAAAAGAGACGATCGGAATAGACATGAGGATATTCACTCATCGGTCAATCGTCATTGGTCCTGGGAAGCAAGAGTGAGCTACCGCGGTGACCGATGACCAGTGACCAATGACTCCTTCTCTAGCAACAGGACAACTGATGCCCGCCGACACTCCCGTGCTCAGTCGAGGTGAGCCACGCTTCGCCGCTCAGTAGCTGAACCGCTACCTTGTCGCCGGGATTCAGACACTCGACTGCCACTGGCACATCGATAAAACAATTTGCCTTGACCATGGATGTGAGAATACCAGAGCCCTGGTCGCCGGTCGTTCGGACCTTGAACACACCTTCTTCCTGCGTGAGAATGCCGCGCAGGAAATGCCGCCGATCGGTCCGCTTGGAAAATCGTTCCTGGAATGTGGCCTGAACCACCGGACGTCCATAGCTCCGACACCCACTCATTTTTAGTATCGCAGGTCGCACCAATTGCTCGAAGGTCACCATCGACGAGACCGGATTCCCTGGAAGGCCAAAGGCAAGCTTCCCCTGAATTTTGCCGAACGCCAACGGCTGGCCTGGTCGGATGGCGAGTTTCCAAAAATTCATCTCGGCGCCGAGCTCACTGAACACCGCTTTGGTGAAATCATAATCACCCATCGATACCCCACCGGACAAGACCAACATGTCGGCATTCAACCCATGTGAGATCTTCTCCTTGAGCGCCATCGGCGTATCACGCGCAATGCCGAGTAATAACGGAATGCCTCCCGCTTCCTGCACAGCCGCGGCAATTCCGTAACTGTTGGAATTGATGATCTTCTCCTCGCTGAACCGCTCGTCCAAGTCAGCCAATTCGTCACCGGTCGAAAGGATCGCCACTCGCGGCCGCTGGTAGGCGAACAGGAACGACTTCGCGAGTATTGCCAACATCCCTGCCTCGCTGGGACGGATTCTGGTCCCTTTCGCGATGATGCGGTCCCCTTTTTTGACGTCCTCCCCCTGTGGTCTAATGTTGGCTCCTTTGGGTTCAGCCTTAAACACGCGCACCGAATCGGCTGTATGTTCCGTATCCTCGACCTTCAAGACTGTATCAGCCGCTTGGGGGATCGGGGCCCCCGTCATGATCCGGATGGCCTGACCAGCACCAACTGCTTTCGACGGCATCATCCCTGCTGGGACATCTTCAATGACCGAGAGAGTGACTGGTTTCTGAATGGCTTGCTCCTGCTTGATATCCTCCCATCGGACGGCAAACCCATCCATGGCTGAATTATCCCACGGGGGATTATCTCGCTCCGCGACGATGTCCTCACCCAGGACACGGCCCAAGGCGTCCAGAATCGAGATTTTTTCGAGACCCAATACCGGCGCAGCATCGAGTACCACCTGTTGCGCCTCGTGGAGTTGGGTCAATCCGGCCATGGCATCCGCAGCTTTCACTGGCTGCCCCCCTTCAGCAATTCTGTGGCCGTCCGTCCCATTTTCACCAACGATGCGCCTTTTTTACAGAAGGCTTCAACCTGATTGGCGATACGGTGATAGGCTTCGGCCGTCGGCGTATCTGAGTTGAACAGCGCATAAGGTTCACCCGCGTCGGACTGTGTGACCACGTCCGGATCGAGCGGAATTCGCCCCAAAAACGGGACTCCCATATCGAGCGCCGACGCTTCACCACCGCCCTTCCGGAATACATCAATATGGGTATGGCAGTTCGGGCATTCGAGCCCGCTCATATTTTCCACGATGCCGACGATCGGCACCTCGCTGTCCTTGCAAAACGTGACCGATTTTCTGGAATCAAGGAGTGCCACTTCTTGTGGTGTCGTAATAATCACGGCACCGCTCACCGTGCCGAGCAGATCGATCGTTGTGACCGACTCGTTCCCCGTTCCCGGCGGGAGATCGATCAGGAGAAAATTCAAATCCTGCCAATCGACACCTCCGAGCAGCTGATTGATAAATTCGTACTTATAGGCATCGCGCCAGATAATCGGATCGTCTGAGTTCTGCAGCAGAAACGACATCGAGGCGATCTTCAAATTGTACGCTTGGAAGGGGATAATCCCTCCGGAGGTGCTGATCTTCAGCTTCTGTCCTTCCGCGCCGACCATTTTCGGAATGTTGGGGCCGTGAATATCCATATCGCAGATGCCGACATGCCATCCCTTGAGGGCAAGGCTCACCGCGATGTTCGTCGTGCACGTGGTTTTTCCCACACCACCTTTATTGCTCATGATGAGGACTTTGTGCTCGATGCGCTCCATCCGTTTGGCGACCAGCCATCTGCTATGGCCTTCCTTATCCTTTTGGCACCGTTCGTTCTCGTCGCAGATGGCGCAGGCCCACAGATAGGTGCAGGCATCACTACTTCCATGGTTGATAACGTTGAGTTCACGTGCCATAAGATTTCTTTTCTGCGACCATTACCGTCGATCGCCCTCGTCGTTAGTCGTGTCGTCCTCCGGGAACGCTGACATAGTCGTCGCCGGAAGATTTCGGCATGGACATGCCTGAGGCAGTCCCTCCGAGCCCTGCTCCAGCCATGGCGACCGTCGGAAGACCGGCCTGATGACTTTCAGCAGATGTGTTTTTGCCAAAACACTTTGCACCGAAGATGCCGACCCAGTACAGGAGAAACATGGGGCCGGCCATAAGCGTCTGATTGAACGGGTCCGGCGTCGGAGTCAGAATCGCGGCCATGACAAATGATCCCAACAACGCCCACTTCCAATACTGAATCAAAAACGGGGCATCGACCCAGCCCAACTTTGCCATGAGCGTGATGGCCAACGGTACTTCAAAGATCATCCCGAAGACCATCAAGAACCACAGGGCAAACCCGACATATTGGGCGATCGAGATTTGCGGCACGAATCCGGCGTTCACCCCGTACGAAATCAAAAAATTCAAAGCGAATGGAAGCACGAAGAAAAATGAAAATCCGGCCCCCGCGTAGAACGCCAACGCGCTCAGACAGACGAACGGCCCGACAAACCGTCGCTCCTGCACATGAAGCCCCGGAACGACGAATCTCCAGATCTCAAACAAAAGATAGGGCATGGCGAGCACGATAGCAAACAGGCCCGCTACCTTGACGTTCTGCCAGAGGGCCTCCGCCGGCGCGAGGAAGACAAAGGGCACCGTCGGCAAATCGGTCGGTTCCCAAGTTAATTTGCTCGGCACGAACATATTCTGGAGCGGAACCCGCAGCCACTTGACCAACGTATCGGCATAGAAAAACGTCCCCATGAACAGGACCGCCAGAGCGATCACTGCACGTGTGAGCCGGACTTGGAACTCCACGAGGTGCTCCATGACCGGCATCTTCTTGTCTTCCAGCGGCTTGAAGACCGAATCTTGCAGCCACCGGTTCAGCTTATTCAGCACACAGCCTCGTACGTTTCGGAATCCGTCGATCGGGATTCCGGCAATCAGCAGATGCCCCTGCGCCTCCTACCTCGGATTAATCGCCACAAACAGGCTGTTTCCTTGTCGATTGACCAGCAGCACTGCAAGTTCGTCTTTCTTGATCTTTTCCGCGGCCTTTTGATAATCGCCGAGCGTCTTGATCGACTCATGATTGACTTCTTGGATCACGTCACCACGCTGGAGTCCGGCTGCCTCTGCTGGTCCACCAGATTCGACCGACGTAATAACCACTCCGGCCGTCTTCGCGGAAATGTTCAACTGGCTCATCAACGCGTTGTCCAGCGTCTGGACACGCAATGACGCGAGCACATTGTCAGGAAGCTTCATCGTTTCTCCCGACTCCTTCGGCGGCGCCGGTTCTTTCCTGGCCAGTATTTCATCCGAGGGGCGTTCGGCCACCTTCACGACGAGCAGCTGCTCCTTGCCTTCCCGCAAGACTTTGATCTGAGCGTCCTTTCCTACCATCGTCCTTGCGACGAGGTTGCGCAGCTGGCTGACACTTTGAACGTCCTTGCCGTTAAATGCCACGACCACATCGCCTCGCTTCACGCCGGCGGCATGGGACGGGCCGTTTTCATTAACATCACTGATCAACACACCTTTCCGCTGCTCTGGAAGCTTGAACGATTTCGCCAAGGCCGGCGTAATTTCCTGGATCGCGACGCCCATCCATCCGCGTACGACCTTGCCAGTTTTCTGCAGACTCTCCACGATGTCGAGCGCGATGCTGCTGGGAATCGCAAACCCGATCCCTTCCGATCCCCCGGTTCGCGAGAAGATCGCGGTATTGATACCGATGAGATCTCCGTTCATGTTGACGAGAGCCCCGCCTGAATTTCCGGGATTGATCGCCGCGTCGGTCTGAATGAAATCTTCGTAGTCGGCGATTCCGACATTCCCACGCCCGAGGGCGCTGATGATGCCGAGCGTGACGGTCGAACTCAGGCCAAACGGGCTTCCAACCGCCAGCACAAGATCACCCACCTGTAATTTGTCGTACTCAGCCCACCGCAGCGACGGCAGATCCTTGGCGTCAATCTTGACGACCGCCAAATCCGTCTTCGGATCTGTGCCCACCACCTTCGCCGAAAACTCGCGCCGATCGCTGAGGGTCACAGTAATCTGAGTGGCTCCCTCAACGACGTGATTATTGGTCACGATGAACCCATTGGAATCCAAGATAACGCCCGAGCCCGCACTCTGATCAGGGCGGCCATGCGGCGTGGGCGGACCATGCGGAATCGGCGGAGGGGTCGGCAATTCCCCTCCTCCCGGCTCATCTCCGGGGGGAGGGGCCCCGAATGGACCGGGAGGAGCCCCTCCTCGCCTCCGACTTCCTTCCCCTCCGCCCGTCACCGCGATATTCACCACGGCTGGGGTGGTCTTTTTCACGATATCCGAAAATCCTTGAGCCCATGCTGGAGGGACCCCTGCAGCTGATGCGGATGACACGCATCCACTGCCAGATAGAGCCCATACAATCAGTCCACTGCCGAGAAGGATCTTCGTCGCTTGCTGACTCCAGTTTGACATAACTGAATTCCTCCAGGATGTGACTCTCATCGAGAGTGCTATTGGGAACGAGCATCTTCACATGATCGAACACTCCATATTACACTACTCTTTCAATAGGCTTCAAAGAGGAAAAGTCCTCTTCTTTCATGACTCCGGCCATAGGGAAGCCTCATGAGTAACTCTCAGTAGATTCCGACGTTGCTCTACCTCTGTGCGCCGATTGCTTTCGCTTGATGTTTCCAGTACGGTGACGGACGGTTCGAGGGAGCTTTTTCATAGGGCAAGACATTGTTTCTAGGAAACCCGCTCAATCGCAATGGGCAAGCGGCAGGGGCATGGATCGGATGTGCGCTCCTCGTGCTGACCGCTTGCGTCAAGCACCTTGCGTTTCCCCCGCTGGGGGAGCCGTTACCCGCCAGTGCCAAGCTGGAAATTCCACCATCGATCAAAGCCCTGACGATTCGATACAGCGATTCCTGTGGACAGCTCCAGGAAATTCCGCTGGGAGATCGACTGGAGGAGGCTTTACGTGAAGGAATTCGTCGAACGTTCAAGACGACGTTTGACGAAGGCACCAGTGAAAATGCCGCATCCGATTATGTCATTCAAGTCGACCTTGTTGATTCGTCCTTTGACTTGAATAAGGAAAATCTGTATGACCGAGCCCCTGCCGTCCTACGCCTCAACGCAATCGCTCGTATCCACGACGGCGCGGGAGCATTGCTCCGTCAAACAGACATCAAGATTGCCCGTCAGGAACGGTTGCGGCTCGAACAGCTCTCGAAGAACTGCGACTATATCATCGAACCATTCGTCCGCGACACCGCCATCGATTTTGCGACACATGTCTCTCTGTATGCCAGGCAAGTTGTAGCCGACCAGTCTCCCTCATCTTCGGTCGAACCGAATCCCGTGCCAATGGTTGGTTTGGGCTCTTCAGAATCGGCACCCTCAAAAACCCCACCTACTCCTGTCTCAGCTGCTTCGAACCTTCGATTCAAGGCAACGCTCCTCGACGAGAACAGCAATCTGATTTTTGAAGCGGGAGAACATGTGCGGGTACGTGTGGATGTCGTCAATACGGGGGGACAGCTGGTTGAGAATGCTGCCGCCTCGCTCACCGGAACTCCCGCGGTCATCGAAGGGTTTCCCACGACCCGCTTGAAGATCCCGCCTCTGCCGCCCGGCCAAACAAAATCCCTGGAATTCATGGCGACGTTACCCGTCACCGTCCAGGCAATACAGGCCGAGATTCATGTCAACGTGGTCGAGGCTGGAGGAGCCGCAGCGCAACCTCAAACCCTGTCGTTGACCATTCAGCCGGCCGGTGCCGGTACGGAGAACGTGCACCCCACTCCCGCGCCGGTGCTGGGGTTTCACCAGCCTCTGACCTTCCTCGTCTCGATCGGGGTCGGCGCCTATCGCGATTCCAAACTCGCACGTCGCCACTACGCCGCCACGGATGCAGAGACGGTCGCCGCCTATTTTCAGTCGCTCGGCGGCATACCCCCGTCCAACATCCGGCTGTTACAAAACCACAAGGCGCTCTATAGCGATATCAACGAAGCATTGTTCGGGTGGCTCACATTGCATGCGGTTGAGGATGCTGTCGTGATCGTCTATTTTTCTGGACAGGCGATGGTGACGCCGACCGGCGACATCTTGCTCGCCCCTTATGACGGCACTGCTGGGGACTCGGCGCGACTTTATCCACTCAACGATCTTGGGTCGGCCTTCGCCAGGCTCAAGGCCAAACATGTCATCTTCTTATTTGACGGCATGGTGTCCAGACTTCCGGACAATGCCAAGGGCAAGCCCGCTTCACCCCGCTGGGAACTTGCGGGAGACAATACGCTCGGGCTGATCGGAAGCGAAGACTTTACGAAGGGACTGGAAGACGACCAGCACCGCCACAGTCTGTTTACCTACTACCTCTTGAGAGGACTCCGAGGAGAGGCCGATACCAATCGCAACGGAACGGTCACATTCGGAGAACTCGCCGGCTACACACGTCAGAAAGTCGCCTGGGCAGCAAAGACCCAGTTCAATCAGGAGCAACGGCCCTTGTTATTTCCGCCACTCAAACCGGATGACACTGCCGCCTCACTTGTCCTGACCGCACTGCCCTCGCTCACCTCTTCGGAAGTGCCTTAGTCCGCTCGATTCATGACGGTTCGGTGGTGTCAATCTGCAGGCCCCCTAGCAGAGCGGGAAAATCAATGGTATCGTTCATGCCATGAAAACAACCATCGATTCTGCCGGTCGTTTGGTAATTCCCAAGGCACTGCGGCGGGAAGCAGGACCCCAGCCGGGCAGCACGCTAGAGATCCGCTGGCGGTAGGAATTAATTGAAATCGAACCGGCGTCGCTTCCTGTCAAGCTGAAGAAACGTGGTCGGTTCCTTGTCGCGATACCAGATCAGTCGACCTCACAACTCGCAAACAGGGCCGTCAAGCGGACACGCCGACAGCTCATCGGCAGCAGGCTGGCTTCCTTCTAAACCGGTAGTAGCGGGCAACTCGCCCTTGCAATGCACAATGCAAGGTCCGACCCCATCTTTTTCCTCACGCGATCGAGCCGCCTCTATAGCCCGCTCGAAGCGCCGCCCGAGTCGCGTTGAAATCTTTCGCATATTCAAGACGAAGAGTTCCTGCTTTAGGGTGAGTGGACGTGTGGGGTGAGCCTGAGCAACGGCCATGGTGCGCACAATGCCACATTATCGATGTGAATAAAATATTTTCTACCCAATCATTGATGTGCAAAACGGCCACTGGTGCCCTGATCGACTCGATGTCGGTGATATTGCGAGCAACGGGGTGCCGAGTTGATGGACTCGCCGACAATCATCTCCGTGCATGCGCTCGCCGACGCCACCCAACGATTCTGGCATGCCGTCGGCCAGGGAGACAGCCGGTGCGATCCGAGACAGGCGCTGGAGCGACCGATGCGCGTCACGGACGAACCGCCTCGCTCGTGCGGGTTGCGAATTTCCCCATCTTCAACGCCGCCCACCGTGCCGCCAGAGGGTTACGCAGCATAACGCCCACCGCCACCGAGGCCGCCACAATGGCGACCTCTTTTAC
>PHGD01000137.1 GCA_011090425.1 Nitrospira sp. LK70
ATGGTCCGTGAAGGCAAAGCGAATCTTCGGATAGAGCGGTGATGCGGGAGCTGGACGGACGCGCATGCCAAACCTCCTGTGGTTACAAGAGAATTTGGTCGCTGATTCTACATCAAGACAGATCAACTGCGGAATCCGGGTTTATGACGTATCAGCGAGTAACCGAGGGATCTCGCAGGTAGTGCGCCGGCTCCATGGTCTCGGCTGACCAAACGAGGATTTTTCGATTGAGGGTGGCCACGATCAAATACTTGCCGTCGCTCGTCCAATGAAGGTGGTACGGAGTTTTGACATGGAACGCCTTTCGTTTTTCCTGTACTGAGAGGTCCCAGATTGAAATATGTTCTCCGACTCGGGTGGCAGCCCATCGATGCAATGGGTCGACGGCCATAGTTGTCCCTAACGCCACGGCCGGCCCGTGATCAATTTCTGTATCGCGTTTGGTGAAGGTATCCAAGCTCGCCAACACTGTGTTGTTCTTGGTATCCCAGATAGCGAGGGTAAAGGCAGTCGGAACGCCGGGGCGGATGGTGGTCCAGACAAATGGGCGTTTCCAGCCAAGACCGGACCAGGCTCCCGGAAGACCGGCCGGCTTCTCAACTTCGCGCCAGTCTGTGATGTCCCAGACGACAGAGCCGGATTGCGAGGTCGTCAAGAGAAACGAGCTTCCGTCCAAGAAACTCAAACTGTCTACGACCTCTCTCCGTCCGGCTCGCTTTTTTGCACAGCTTTTCTCGCCGCAGATCGGATAGTGGCTGGTATGCACCAGTTCTCTCACGACCGCTCGGGTGACGAGATCCACGACCGGAACTTTT
This sequence comes from Nitrospira sp. LK70, assembly GCA_011090425.1. Lineage (GTDB taxonomy): Bacteria > Nitrospirota > Nitrospiria > Nitrospirales > Nitrospiraceae > Nitrospira_D. Next base: position 816 of record PHGD01000137.1, read on the forward strand.
TGTCGCTCACCTGCGACGACCAGCAATCGATTGCCGGGAAGAAATTGCAACGCGTTGATCCGACCTTGCCCGCTTGAATAGGGTAAGAACTCACGCCAGGTCTGCGTTTCCCACAGACGTACGTCTCCTTTCGTGGTACCAGCCGCCAGGATTGCGCCGTCGGAGCTGAACGCAAGTGCATGTGCCGCAGCAGACAATGCCAGTTGACGCAACAGGGTCCCCTGCCCCGGGTTCCATATTTTCAACAATCCATCGTCGCCGCTCGTGACGAGCAGATTCGCACTGGGAGACGTCATCACTGCGCGTAAAGCCCCTGCATGAACGAAAGTCGGCCCGGCAGTCGAGGTGGAAGGCGCCAAGGTAATAGGCGTCTGTGGAGTCGCTCGTTTTGCCAATACCTTGGCCTGAGGTTGGCCGGGGTCCAGCACCAATTCCGGTGAACGGGAGTGAACGTCCCACAGCGATATCTTCCCATCGACATCAGGATTGAGGCCTCCCTGTATCCCAACCACAATCTTCGAACCAGTCGGAGACCATTTGAGTAACGAAACGCGGGTGTCCATACCGCGGCAATCCTCTCCGCACAGGTCCGGCAACATCGTTCCGGTCTGTAGATCCCAGATCTGTAACGTGTGGAGATGCTCAGCTTGCCCGACCAAGAGATCTGCATCGGCAGCAATGTCGACGGCACGAAGCTGTGTCGGTGAGCGCATCCCGCGCCCTGGAGCTGCATTGGCGAGCTCGGTCAAAGCCATCGACTCACCCGTATCAGTATTGAAAAGCGCATAGCTCCATTCTCCGTTGGCTGCCACCAAACGATGACCGTCGCGAGAGAAGACTTCGGGTATGAGAGGGCCCTGTGCCCCTTCAGCACTCGTCAACGTGGCGCGCGCGGATACGGCTGCTGTTCCCGAATCAATGAAGAGAATCGTGTGACCGATGCTCGCCGCGAGAGTGGAGCTGTTCGGAGCAAAGAGGAGATCCTGCGGTTTGCCGCCTTCTATAGCTATGTCACGGACGGTTGTTCCACTGAGGTCGTGTAGATGAATGGTCTGGCCTTCTGCGATCGCCAACAGCCTCGCATCGGACGAGGCGGCCACGGAAGAGATGTCGGCCTTCCCCTCCAGCACAATATGCTTGAGCGGCACGAGCTTTTTCCCCAGCTGCCAGACGGACACGGCCTCATTCCCGTGACGGAGAATCATCCGATCGGTCTCTTTTGAATAGGCCAGCAGGCTATCTGACTGCTGCGATTCCGGTGGAATGGTGGCTACTGAGACTCGGTTCCTCCAGTCATAAATGGTGACGCTGTGTTCCACACACAACATCCATCCCTCCTGTTTCAGCAACGCGATCTGCCGACAGTGAAGGCCTGGAATCTTCGCCACGAGCATTTTCGTCTCTAGATCCCAGATCACCAGTTCATCCGATTGGACCAGGAAGAGCCGCCCATCCTCAGAGAACGCAGCAGGAGTTTTGTCGAGGTAACCAGCCGCGTCCTGAATCGATGAGGCGGCAAGGAAGGAGACGGCCACAAGGATGGTCCTCAACATCCGCTTATACGGTTTCCAACTATTCATGGCCTTCGCTTCATTCAGCCGATTGATGGCGTGTACGAGGTACAACGGTCGCCTGCTCCTTGGCCCTACGTATAGGATGTGAGACAGAGACGTCTTCCAACTGTGACGCAGCTCTTGGGTTGTCCAGATTAGCCGGCAAGACATCGCCGAAGTGATCCAGGCCCTGCTCATCCTTCCACCGCTGAACGGGAGCCTTGACATTCATCGGCGTGCTGTCGAACACTTGCCACGAACTCATCAGCGTTGCCTGACTCGGACTCAAACCTACCAAGGGCCGTTGAATGGGGATTTCCTCGCTCGAGTGAGAATGGCTGAGGGGTCCAGGTACGGGATGAATTTCAGCTTGAGATGGCCCAGGCAAGATCGGCCGAACTGTGGCCTTCTTCGGTGAGGCGGATCGAGGAACCGGCGCCACAGTGGTCGCCGACTTCCTTTGTGCCAAAGGGGGCGGCATATCGGTTATATGGAGATTCCCTTGATCATCGGTCCATTTATAGAGGTCTGCGAATCCGATAACCGGCCAGAACAGAAGACCGCTCATGAGGCTCAGTATGAAACCTTGCATATTGTGAGATGCCCTCAGTATCCAAATGATGGTGTAATTGCCAAAAGTATAGCAGGCGGTCACGTTTATGCCTGGGCGTACCCTGGCACCCGCGCATAGCCGGCACTCGATCAAAACCAGAAAAGAAGCCCGGCATTTAGAGTGGGAGTTGGATCGGACGTTAGGGTGGGAGGAGCACGCACCTAACCGAGGATGATCAGGTACGGCGGAGATCTTGGGAGGACTTTAGGCTTCCCAGTACAAGCTGGGCCTGCACACCATCCTCACGCTCGATCCCCTGTTGAACCATATTCCCTCGGGGCGTTAACTCCTCCCACCTATGTACGATAGGCCTCAGCTGCGAATCAGTCAAGAAAACTAATGTGTTGGTCCGCATCCGATTGACGAAAATCCGGCGACATCCCTCTTGACGTTTGAAGCCGTACCGTGCAGGGTGTTCACCCCCTCTACAATTTTTGAAAGATGGGCAATGGCTCCGGCACTCACGAGTCATGAAGTACAACGGACATGGTCGGCACTGGTACAGGAAGTTCGCACAGCCGTGCTGCTCACGATGCGAAATGGACGACCATTTGGATCACATGTGCCCTATGTGGTCGGACCGGATTGGACGCGGGCGTACCTGCACCTCAGTCGCTTGGCATTACATACGCAACATTTGCTGGCTGATTCCCATGTGTCGCTGTTTATCGCCGAAACGGACGGGCCCGGCAAGAATCCCTTAGAGCTGAGGCGAATGAATCTGCAAGGTGAGGCCCTGTTGTTGTCACCCGATGCACCGTCGTATCGTGATATCAAGGAGCGATATCTGTTGCGGTTTCCCCAAGCCGAGATGATGTTCGGCTTTGGCGATTTTGCTCTCTGGGAATTGCGACTTGAAGACGCGCACTTTGTGCTCGGCTTCGGCCAAGCCTTTGTCTCCAGGGCCGTCACTCCCTCAACATGGGTCCATCAAAAAGTTGAACGACCCTCTGCGGGAAAAGACTGATCGGGTTGCCTTCTGCAACAACTCCCGCAGGGATGGAGTCGCAGCATTTATTCACAACCAGGACACGTCCGTTTTCAACGGATCTGAGGTAAAAAGACGTAGGCTACAACCCTCTTGAGACAGCGCCTCCTCCCGACCTGCTTTTTGTCTGCCGGCATAGGGATAGATGAATCAGCACCATCTCTACTACATGTAGCCGCCTTGAGCTCATGAGTATAGCGTCGGGCCTTCGGGCCTGTTTCAGGGAGACAACGCGATGATTTGTGTACCGACTTTGTCCCATCGAATGAAACGACTTGTCACCATTATGATGTGTGTGTCGGCTATCTGCTCCTCCACATCCTGTGACGGAACGAACCAGAACGCGACAACGATGGATACCTTCCAATCCTCTATGAAATCCACGGCACCACGATTCGTCCCGTCTGAATTGCTGGTCAAGTTCAAGGACGGGATTTCACAGGAACGGATCGCGTCCATCCTGAAGGATAACAGGATCGACGTGATCGCTGAAATTCAACGTGGGCGCCTCTATCACGTCAAAATCTTGGACGATCGGTCGGTTGAATCTGCGATCAACCAACTCTCTTCATATCAGGAGGTCGAGTATGCAGAACCCAATTATCGGTACCAATCGCAGAAGTAGCGCGATGAGAATTGCCCGCTATTGCGGCGGAATCATCCTAGGACTCGCAACCGTCGGCGTCGCATTGTCGGGACTCATGCCGGGAGGTCGCTTGGCTCACGCGGAGCAGAAACAGGCATCCGGCGGAATGGCCGCGTTATCAGGGGAAGTACGTCACCCGGCGCAATATGTACCAGGAGAGGTGCTTGTCAAATTCAGAGACGATGCGTCCTCGTCGGCCATCACCTCTCTGAATGCGAGTGTGAGTACCCAAGAACTCAGCCTGTTATCCGTGACCGGCAAGCCGATTCATCGGTACAAACTGAAAGGTGTTTTATCGGTCGACGATGCGGTCCAGAAGTACCGACGGCATCCCGCTGTTGAATATGCCGAACCAAATTATCTCTACTGGCCAAAGGCCATTCCCAACGATGCCCAGTTCGGCACGTTATGGGGCCTCCATAACACCGGTCAAGCTGTGAACGGAACAGCAGGAACGGCAGATGCCGACATCGATGCCCCGGAGGCCTGGGATATCAGCACGGGGAACCCAAATGTGATTATCGCGGTCATCGATTCAGGCATTGCCTACGACCATCCAGACCTGGCCCCGAACATCTGGACGAATCCAGGAGAAATTCCAGGGAATGGAGTCGATGACGATGGGAACGGGTTAGTCGACGATGTGCATGGATGGGATTTCTCCATGAACGACAGCGACCCGATGGACCCTGTTGCCCTGACCGCACGGCACGAGCTCCAACCAGCTCCCAATCCCGGCCATGGGACTCACGTTGCCGGGACAATCGCTGCGAGAGGGAACAACGCCACTGGCCTGACGGGCGTCATGTGGACCGCCAGACTGATGGCCCTGAAAGCAGGGGGAGTGGGTGGTCTACCCTCGTCCGCCATAGTCAGCGCCATCCACTATGCTGTCGCCAAAGGATCACGTGTCATCAACGCGAGTTTCGGCGGATCTCATTGTAGTCTTGCTCAATATGATGCGGTGAGCGCTGCCCATGCAGCAGGGGTGCTTGTTGTTACAGCGGCAGGAAATGAGAAGTCGGATAACGACAATGTACCGAGCTTCCCCGCAAATTTCAGTGCTCCCTCGGTATGTGAAGGGCAACAGAAGGCTGCCCTTCCGAACGTGATCGCCGTGGCCGCAACGGATCAGAATGATGAACTGGCGAGCTTTTCTAATTTCGGGTCCACCACGGTTCAGGTAGCAGCGCCAGGAGTTAGGATCAACAGCACAAAGCCCACATCAAACGTCACGAATGTGCTGTTCCATACCTTTGATTCCAATCCGACCGGCCTCGGGTATGTCACCGGAGGGACCAACAATACCTGGGGGTTCACGAGTGCCGCCTCATTCAGCCCCCCGAATAGTCTGACGGACAGCCCCGGAACCGACTATCTCGACAACACCGATTCGTTCGCAATGGGGCCTGTGTTTAGTACGGCAGGACAACGGGGCTGTCGATTTGACGGTCGTGTGAACCTATCGACTGAGGCAGTAGTTGATGGAATGTTGGATAGAATGTTGGATGGAATGTTGACGGAGTCATCCGGTGATAGCGGAAACAATTGGGTCTTAGGAGGCTTATTCAGTGGCTCTTCGGATGGACAATTCGTTCCATTGACCTTTGGAGACATTCCGGATGGTAAAGCCAACAGCGCAAGATTCCGATTTCGGTTCGTGACGGATGAGAGCGTCGTCTCGGACGGAGTCTACTTGGACAATGTCCGTGTCGCCTGTGTCGCAGGTTCTCCTTCCGGCTCGACCGATTATCAATTTCTCCAGGGCACTTCGATGGCCGCTCCACATGTGGCGGGACTCGCCGGCTTGTTGCTCTCGGTCAATCCCAATCTCACCGTAGCTGAAATCAGGAACGCAATCCTCAATACAGTGGATCAGAAGGCCTCTTTGACTGAAAAGGTGTCGACCGGTGGGCGAATCAATGCTCGGGCCGCGTTGGCCAGTGTTGTGGCAAACTTCACGGTCACGGTCAACAGGGCAGGCGCGGGAACCGGCACGGTGACATCCAGTCCATCCGGAATCGACTGTGGAGCGACCTGCAATGGACAATTTTCCCAGGCTAGCACCGTAAATCTTACTGCAACAGCCGATGCTGGATCTGTCTTTGCAGGATGGAGTGGAGATTGTAGTGGACCTAATCCCTGCTCGCTCACCCAAAACGCAACTGTAACCGCAACCTTCAATACCGCCCCACCCCCGCCGGTTTCTGGTGAGAACGGCGGAGGCTGCACTCTCGTGCCAGCCACAACCGGAGATATGTTGCTACCTGCCATGCTGCCCATGTCTCTGGTTGTCTTGTTCTGGCGGAAAAGACGCCAATGAGACCGAGTTTCGGAACGCGAGGAGTGCGGTCATAGGGGAAGCACATCACCGTTTTGAAGTGCTCAGTGTTGCGGAGGCTGCAGCCCAGGCGGAACATTCTCGCATGCGGTCCCTCTGGAACTGGCAGCCTTCCAGAGGCCGTCGGGTCCGCTCCTCGGTGTGGGCATCGAACGGCAGCGTCTTCGGGCAATGCTGGCACGCCCAAGGCGCATCCGCCGGCTGCTCGGTCCTCACATCCCCGCACTGCTTAGTGACGTTCGGCTTGACGCGGCTCACGGTCCATGGCGTCTGCAAGCCCACCAGATACTGATCGCGTGCCGTACCGGAAGTGCTCCAAGAAGGAGGTCCCAGGCCGGCAGTACGAGATCTGGTTTGGCCGCACTGCCTTTCGAGAGTTCACGCCGTTGAAGGAGCTTCCGCGAGAATGATGTGTCACGTCTTGTCTCCATCGCTCACGCCTGCTGTACCAGCCGCTGGAGGAACAGCACCACCGCTTTCCGAAACACAAACAACGCCGTATCTTTGGGTGAGGCAACAACTGCAGAATCAGCAGCAGCTTGAATGGCCTCAGCAGTCACGCCATAGCGCCGCGCGACGAATTCTGCATCGGCAAAATCTTGTTCGGTCCCCCGGCGTAGTTTGCTGATGATAAAGTCGGCCGGTTCCAGCACCGCGACTCGGAGACTCTCCCGTTCATGCAATATTTTGCTACGATCCCGGTAGCCGGGAGGTAGAGACACAATGGACCAGCCGGAAATATTCTCGCTGAGATTGGACGGGATACCGTGCTGTTTCAGAAAAGCGCCGACTCGTTCCACATCCTGCCTGAGTTCGGCATCCACATCGTCGGTTTGAGCTTCGGACGATCCATAGGCATACAGGGCCAATCGCCCGATCAACAACACGTCCAGTCGCAGCCCCGTTTGGCGGACATACTCTTCGAAAAGGGTGAGGATGCGCTCAAGCGTCAGGGCTGACAAAATAGAGAGCCTCAACGAACGTGCGATACTGTCGAAGGTCGATGGGGCCGTGATGGATCGGCAGCGGAGAGCGTGGCGCGATAAACTGAATCAAACTGCGAAATTGGGTGTACCACCGACAGGCCATCTCGTACGCCTCCCTTCCGCTGGGGTGTTGCAGCAGGACGGCTTCATCCAACTGGTCATTGAATAGCACCTCAATCCATAACAGAGCACGATGTCGCGGATGGGTCACCGCTTCTTCAAGGGAGGTGCAACCGGTATAGGCTGGCAACAGTTTCAGCGGCGCAGGATGTACGACTGGGCTGCTCATGGTAGGGTCGTATCATAGCAGAACAGGATGAAAAAACGAGGGCGCTTCTGGGTTTAGCATGGGTACAGGTCGAGCCCTCCGCAGTGGAAGTAAATCGCCGTCTTGAAGTGCTCGATGTTTCGGAAACCGCAGGCCATGCTCTTGATCTTCTGAATCTGGCTATTGAGTCCCTCACTCATCGCG